>CAYNLS010000006.1:10545-18631 GCA_964398125.1 uncultured Gammaproteobacteria bacterium | reverse complement strand
GAGTAGACGATGGAGAAGTACCAGGTAAATATATCCGAATATCATACTTGCAGGAGGAGTCAGAACCAAGGCCGAAATGTACGCCTACAGGATCATTTCCCGAAATATCCATTAGAGTACCACCTCCATGTTGAGAGCTCGTTTGATAACGTGAAATCACCTGACCACTTGTTGAAAAATCATTGTTGCCATCTTTATCGACTTTTACAAATGCGCCGTATTTATACAAACCGTTTGAATTGTTAATGATCATTTTTAGATAGTTACCTCCTTGTCCTGGGTTTGCAAAAAGTTTATTCTGGCCTGCAGTATCACTCCCAGTGTATAAATCCATATCCCCATCGTTATCGATATCCATCCAATACGAACTATTTTGTGTGCCCGAACCAGTTCCAACTGCATAATCAGAAGTCTCGTCGGTAAAAAGTTCATCAGGATAATTGTTAATAAATAATTTCTTACCGGATCCTCCGTTAATAAGCATAATGTCCATATCGCCATCATTGTCAAAATCTGTCCATGAGCTTCCTAAATGTGGATTTGTACCATCAGCTAAACCGAAAGTGGACGTATCTTCAGTGAACGCCTGTCCTGGTCCATTATTAAGATAGACCTTATTATTGCCTGCTTGATTAAGCAAAAACAGGTCAGAATCTCCATCATTATCTATATCCACAAATGAAGCTGATCTATGATTTAAAGTGCCATCTGCAATCCCATAGGTTGTGGTTTCGGTAAACACAGTATTTGGCCCGTTATTTAGAAATAGTCTATTGTTTCCATTACTAACAAGCATCAGGTAATCTAAATCACCATCACTATCTATATCAAACCAGAATGGGGACCGTGTTGTATTAATATTGAGTCCATATGTTGATGCTACCTCGGTAAAAGCAATTCCAACTCCATTATTTCGATAAATCTTATGAGGTGACCCTGAGATACTTAAATCCATATCCCCGTCGTTATCGATATCAATCCATGCTAGAGAATTAAAATCTCCTGCAATATCTAAATTGTATATTGCATTTGAATCGGCTGTTGTAGTAAAAGCAACATTTGGGCCATTATTTAAAAATAATGCGTTAGTTCCAAGCGGATTATTAACATATAAATCCATATCTCCATCGTTATCAATATCTATCCAGTCAGATGTCCAGTGAAAACTGGTGCCATTAGCTATTTCATAAGTAGATGTTACATCAGTCATAGCTACCCCAGCACCGTTGTTACGAAATATAGTATTATTTGCAACAACCCTACTGAGAAACAAATCTAAATCCCCATCGTTGTCTATGTCTATCCACGCATTTCCCCGACTGGAACTCCCAGATGACGAAACACCATATGTAGAGGTGTCATCGGTAAATGCATTTGCAGCATAAAGAGGTACTGTCGATAAGACAAAAACAAAAATTACAAGGATAGTTAGAAGAATTTGTTTCATGTAAATTACTCTTTTAACTTTAAGTTAAAATTTATGTAAATTAATAATAATTAATTACTACTTAGTTAGCAATTATTTCATACCAAGATACACAGAACGGATCTTGTGTGCCAGAGAATATATTTTGTACAATGTCGGTTTTACGACAAGATCATAACTTCCGGTAAACTGTCTGTAATGTGTTGAATAACCTTCCTTAAAACGCGTAAATCCTCCCCACGAACTTTTGTTAGAATCACTGTGTGGCGGCAGAGATCCCCACATATCAAATTCTGCGGCTCCAAGTTTTTTACCCAATTTGATCGCTTCCCACATCAGTAAATTCGAGGCCATGACTTCTCTATATTTTATTGATGAACCACCGTAAGGATAATAAAAACGTTTATTAAAATAAAAAAGTTCATAAGCAGCAAGCGGTTCACCATTATAATGCGCAATCAGAATATGAGCGATCTTTTTTTTTAAATGTTTCCATATAATGTGATGATAAGATTCGTCATGTCCATAGTAGTGTTGTCTACGACAGGTCTCAAAATAAAGTTTTAGGAATATTTTAAAACCTTGATCATCAGATTGCTCTTTGATCACAATTCCTTTTTTTGTCGCAAGTCGTATGTTGTAGCGAGTTTTTGATTTCAATTTTTTCATGAGTTCATCTTCGCTCTTGGTCAGATCCAGGACTTGTGTCCATTCTGGGAAAAGTGGATGTGGTGATTTATGAATAAGGAATTTTGAACCAATAGCCTTTTTGTAAACCTCAAATGTTTTTTTTATATTGGGCTCAAGTTTGATAAATATCAGATTGTGTTCTTGACCTATTTTTGATAAAAATTCAATGACCTTTGTTGAAGGCATTTCAGAGCGGGGGATATAACCTATTTTCCAGTTCGTATGAGGTATCGGATGTAGAGTCATCTGAAAAACGTGTTTCAATGCATCATCATGATATTCTCCAATACGAATCACCTTGACGCCGTTTTCCATTCGCGCCTGGCCCCATTCCCAACTTTGTAATGGGTGAAAAGCATGAGTGTTATAATTTTCAGAATCGAATGTATCCGGGATGATATTTATCATGTTTTTACCTGTTTTTTTAATAATTCCAGTGTTTCATAGGCACATCTTTTCCAAGAAAATAGTGCCAAACGATTTTTTCCTGCCTTAATAAGTTTATTATAAATTTCTTTACTAGCCGCAAGTTGGTACCATTTATCGATAAGATCATTTGAATCTTTAGGATCAAAATACAAACACGCTTCACCTCCGATTTCAGGCAAACTTGAGTTTTGTGAACTTATCACGGGACAACCATAGGCCATTGCCTCAAGCATTGGTATTCCAAACCCTTCATAAAGTGAAGGCATGACAAAAACCCAGGCATTTTTATAAAGGACAATCACTTCTTCATCAGGTATAAAATCCGTAAACACAACTTGAGAACTCAGATTTAAACTTTTTACTTCGTCAAAAATTTCATCATAAAGCCATCCTTTTTTTCCGACAATCACAAGCTTCAATCCTTCATGCGTCTTGTAATAATCATTAAAAGCACGAATCAGTGTTGTAATATTTTTGCGTGGTTGTAAAGTCCCTACATATAGAACATACTTTTTTGGGGAAATATTAAATTTCTCCAAAATTTCCTTGTCAGATATTGATTCAGTTTTTTTTTCAAAGCCATTGTAAATCACCGTAACTTTGGAATCAGGAATTTTGTACCATCCCACAATATCCTTTTTAGTTGTTTTGGAAACGGCGATTATTGCTTTTGATTTATAAATTCCTTGTGCCGTCCAGTTTTTAAGCTGAAATAGATCTTTTTTCCTAAATTCTTGTGAATAATAAAAAAACGACAGATCATGGATCGTGACTACGATCGGTACCGGACAAAATCGGGGTATGTAATGAGCCGGTGCAAAGTAGATATCGATCTTTGTTTTTGTATAAAGGTGAAGAGGTAAAAAAATTTGCGACCAGAGAAACGGCCCACTCACAATTTCATAATGGAAATATTTATTTTCTTTCGGCATCGTCTCATTGGGATTTTCTCTAAGAAAAACTCGAAAGGATACTTTTTCACTAGCGACTGATTGAAAGTAATTGAGTAGAGAAAGAGTATAAACAGAGACTCCAACATGCTCGCGGACATTGGCCTCATTGCCGTCAACACCGATTATCATAATACGATTATACCCTTTTCTGTAGTTGAGTGAGTAAGGTATCTATGTAGCGTTTCCAGGTAAACTCTTCACTTTTAACTTTTGCTTTTTCAATAAGTTGTTGTCGCACAGATCTGTTTTTTATAAGGGCAAGTATGGCGGCACTTATCTCCGTTTTTTTAAATGGGTTAAAAGTTAGAGCCGTGTCTCGATCTACAATCTCAGCAAGCGACGATGTATCACTTGTTGCGACAGCACAACCGTATGCCATCGCCTCAATGATCGGGTAACCAAATCCTTCATAAATTGATGGGAAAACAAAGCATATAGCTGATTGATAAAGAGCGGCCAGTTCATAATCTGAAACGTAACCGATGTAATGAATATTCTCATATTCAGGTATTTCATCGTCCCAACCTTGTAAACCGACTATCACAAGATCAGGCAAATTTTCCTCTTCACGTAAAGCGTTGTACGCATCAACAAGCATTTTGATATTTTTACGCGGTTCAACCTTTCCGACAGTAAGGATAAAGGGTTCAGAAATATTATATTTTTTCAAAATCTCCAATCTATTTTGTTTATCTAAATCCTTATGTTCAATAGATACGCCCGGATAATTGATACAAACCCTGTTTTCATTTATGTTATAAATTTCAAGTAAATCATTTTTAGTATTTTTTGAATCTACAAAAAGTAAATCCGATTCGGCAATGGCCCATTTTAAGCGTTTGGTTTGATTTGAAATTATTTTTGGATGCACGGTTTCCGGATATTTTTTAAAAACAAGATCATGGACGATTGTTGCTTTTTTTGAAAAGGTTGCCGGTTCAGTCCAATCTGAGGTGATAAACCAATCAAGTTTTTTTGTAAAACCGGGTTTTAGAAAATGTACGTCATTCCATAGAAGAGAAAGTGCGGTCGGAGGAAGATCCCACTGAATAATTTTTTGTTTTCTCGTGTGTATTTTTTGTAGTACCTTTTCTTTGAGTTTTTGTTGAAAACCCGAAAAGAAAAATGTCCATTTGTTATCAAGATCATAAGTAAGTATTGCGTCCACAAGTCCTTCGGTAAATCTACTTACTCCTGTGCCTTTATAAACTATTTGTGAAATATCGATTCCAAGATTCATAAATTATTTTTTAATACTACGATAAACATTTTCAAGTTTTTGTGCAATAGCTTTCCAGCTGTAATGATCTTTTACAAGCGAAAAGGAATTTTTTTGAATAGTTTTATATTGAGTTTCATTATTGAGAATTGAAAGTATTTTCTGCACAAATTCAGTTTCGTTTTTGGCAATAAGTACGTGTTTGTCTTCCCGTACGTCAAGTCCTTCAACGCCGACTTTTGTAGAGATCACCGGTAATCCTGAGGCCATACTGGCCAAGATTTTAAGTCGGGTGCCGCCGGGTCCAAAAATCGGTGCGATGAATATTGTTGAACTGTGATAAAGTTCCTTGACAGTTTTGCCGTCATCTGGCGCAAGCTCGATGATCTGAATATTTGAATTAGCCTGCTTCCCAAGTTTTTTTGTACTGTTTTGACCGGCGATTATGAGCTGCGCATGTGGAATTTCCAGATGTAGTTTCGGGAAAATTTTATTAATGAGATATTTGGCCGCCTCCACATTTTGAAGCCAGAAAAAATTACCTACAAATAGAAGACGTGGATTTTTTCTATCGATTTGTGGAAATTTATCAACAAACATCTCATCTCCGGCGCCATTTGGGATGACAACGGTTTTTTCATTTGTCAGCTTTTTAATTTCATTAGTATCGGATTCGGAAACTGTTGACACAAGTTGCGCTTTATGCCAATAAAACGTTTCCCATTTTTTCAACTTAAAAATATCAATGGAAAATGGTAAACGAAAGTAAAATGGCAAGGTAGAAATAAAATGTTGATATACCTTGTATTCAATTGTCTGTTCAACGAGAAGCACGGGTACGTTTGTTTTTGGGATGTGCGGCATAATATAAAAAGTTTCGGCATGAATGACATCAAATTCTTTCTCTCTTAGAAGTTTTTTAATTGTAGTTTTCGCTTCATCTGAAAAGTTACGTACTATAAGAAAAGGAAGTGCAGAAAAAATTGATTTTAAAATTATTTGTATTTGCCAGGGTCTTTCGGCACGTTTACACAAATATATTTCTTTGCAGTAGGATTTCAGGTAATTAGCATATGATTTTTCGTTATTATTTTTGTAAAGTGCCACAAGTGTGATGTCATGATTTTGGCAGAGATATTTTAAAAGATATAGTGTACGTATTTGTCCACCTGAAGCCGGAGGGTAGGGCAAATACGGTGTAAGCATGAGGATTTTCATATATCTGAAATCTACTACTTTATTTTTATGAGAGAAAATTGGTCATTTTCAACAAGCACTTCATGTCCTTTTTCTTTTAAATTGTTGGCAAAATCTTTTTTGTCGGTGACTATATACGAATAACCAAGTTGTATCAGTTCATCAACTTCTTTATAAACCGCCGGCGCTCCTTTTCGGTCGGCAAGATAAAGCAATGTAGTATCTCCAAGCCGGTCGGTGACTATTTTGTCTTCGGGTTTTGTGAATGTCATGATGAGTTTTGCTACCTGAGTAAGATCGCGTGGGTAGTTGTAATAATCTTTTACTTTATAATACGAAAAGAAAAATGAAAATCCAAGAACTGTGATCAATGTCGGATAAAAAAGAAATTTATTTGTAAAAGTCGGAGACATTTTTATTATATGAGCAATTCCAAGTCCGGTCATTACGGCAAGGCCAGGCAGAGCAATAGTTTGATAATATTCATGTTGCACGTTGCCTCCTTGAAAAGTCAGTAAATATATAAGTGAAGAAAAAAAGATCGAATGAAGGAAATATTTTTTTGTTTTTGCAAAAATGCCGACTATGAAAAATGAGGTCAAAAATATTCCAAATATTGCGATCCCTATTCGCTCCATAAATATCCATCTAAAAAATGACGGTTTGAGAAAGATATTTTTTAATCCTTCAGACGTATTTACATACATAAAAAGCCAGTCGCTTGCGGGAATGCCTTCGGGAAACTGCACAATATAGATTCTCCATGCTATAAACGGTAAAATTCCTAAAACAGCGAAAACATAAGGTTGCCATTTTTTGAAGAGATCAAATTTGTAAGAAATTACAAACAAATATCCTATTGCAAGACTATAAAAGATTGTGGTGGGCTTAATAAGTATTGATGTAGTATAAAAAAGAATGCTAAAAATCAGATAAACAATATTTGCTTTTTGCTTTTTCAAATAAAGATAAATAAAAAACATCGCGATAAACATCATTGACAAGGCAGTGGTTTCTGGAAGTACTACACGTGAAAAAAATACAAAAAACGGAAAGATCGCATAAATTGATGCCGAAAATATACCTGCAGCTCTACTATGCTCCTTAAGGGCAAAGTAATATAAAATCCAGATTAAGATTACTGAAAAAAATACCGAAGTCAGTCGGCCATAAACTTCAACAGGTAATATTGGTAGATATCTATAAACAAATGCAAAAATAGCGTTGTAGATTGGAAACTCGACAAAACGCAATCCTTTGGGATTTTCTATCCCAGATTCGATACTTGTAAGGTCGTCATATCTAGGCTCAATCAGATTGATACCATCACGGGCAAAGTTGCGAGCGACCGCAGCTGTATCGGCTTGGCGCCACGAATGGAGATCGGCAAGCGGGGTATCGATTTTATAAAGTCGAAAGGCTATTGCAATAATTGTGATGACAAGAAGGATCAAAATATCATTTTTTTTCATAATTTTTTTCTTTCATATCTGCAATCACAGCGAAGGCACCCATAAAAAACCAGAAGGTGTATGCGACTTTTGATGCATCAAAAACGTCAATGTAAGTAGCATTGATGATGAGACCAAGCATGCCGAATAAAAATCCGAAATAAATATAGGCTTCATCCTTATCAACAGTTTTTATTTTCTTCCAAACATTTTTTACTACTTGCGACATGATTGCTATTAAAAGCGAAGTGCCTAGTAATCCAAACTCTCCAAGCCAGCGAAGGAAATTATTATCCGTAGCCTCGCCAAGTGATGATGGTCCGGTGCCAAGTATAGGATTCCTTTTTAGAGCGTTTATAGCTCGTGGCCACTCAACCTGAAATCTTGTTGAAAGTGAGATATCAACAAGGTACTCCTGAACAGTGACTTGTCTGTTGAAAAGCTCGTTAACTAGCTGGGTTATTTGTGGATCTGTAAGCTTCGTTCCGGTTTTTGCTGCCTCAGCTAGAAGCGATTCTCGAAGTTGTTTTCTTGCTAACTCTTCTGTTTTTTTGTCAACTTTCGGTTTGGCAACAGGTGTAATTTTGGTTTTATCTATTGTTGTTCCGGCACCAAAGTCACCAGGCGGAAGTACATTCGGATCTGCCGTTTCTTTAGGCACAAGTACATCTCCGGTTAATGAGTCAATAAAAATACTTGTGGTCTGAAATGTGCTCAAAAA
>CAYNLS010000006.1:0-10535 GCA_964398125.1 uncultured Gammaproteobacteria bacterium | reverse complement strand
TATAAAGCAAGAATAAAGTTATTGTGCCAAGATGGGCAAGATATGATGATCTTGATGCGGCAAGGATCAATGTACCTAAGGCAAGAACGAATAACAAGAAAAATATCTTTTTTTTTGTCCAGAGGAAAAAACCAAGAAGAATTGGCATCAGGAAAATGATGTAAGCCGATAAATCATAATGCCCCGCAAACGTTGAAGAAATCCTTACAGCTGGATCAAGTATAAGTATGTGTCCGCGTGAATACTCGGGATTCATTGTTTGTACTGCCGGCAATCCAATAATCTTCTGACCATAGCCATACAAAGACACAATCGCCAGTACCAAAAATGCAAGACCGACATATCGTAGGAAATCTTTTTTTGTTTTTGTCGTTGTATAAACTACAAAAAAAATCAACATATATTCAATTCTTCTTAAAGCAAATAAGATCCCGAGCTGTTGGATTATGATCGTTTTTTGTACCCAATATCCGTAAGCAAATGAGATAAACATAGATAGCCAAAACAACCCAAAAAGAATGGCATAGTTACGCGGTATCACTACCCTTCTTCGTGCAAACTGGATAAGATAAACTATTGCAACAAGCAGAACATACAGATCTTCATAACGAAGATGAATATATGTATACTCAACATTTGTAAAAGGAAGTTTAAATAAAAGCGGGATGATGATGATATATCCATAAACAAGAATTTTCAGGATATTGTCATCAAACCATCGTAGCGATTTTATAAGCATGTTCATATGTTTTTATAAGATACGTATTTTGTGTGAGCCTGCCAACAGCGTACGCAAGCAATGCCTTTAATTGTAACATACCTTTAAGGATTCCTAAAGAGAGCGGAGAATAGTGTTTTTTATAAAAATACATAAATCCGCGATAAACTTGAATTATCGGATATGTACGGCCGCCACTTGATGTGGATCCTAAATGTATGAACGTGGATTTTGGGTAAAAATATGTTGTGAAATCCATTTTACTAGCACGATACAAAAGATCAATTTCTTCCATGTACATGAAAATTTTTTCGTCAAAACCACCGACTTTTTGAAAAATTACTTTTTTTGTGAGAATGCAAGCTCCAGAGACCCAATCGACCTTTTTAATATTATCCGGAGAGGAACGTGTTAAACCCCAATAATCTCCTTTTAAAAATAACGCAGCAAACGCAACAGGTAAAGTGTAAAAAGGACCGCATGACGCTTGTGCAGATCGATCTGTATTTAACAATTTTCCTCCCACAAAATTTACCTTATTTTCATCGCTTTTATAATATTTCAATAAATCTTCTATAGCATTTTCAAGCACGACAATATCAGAATTAAGAAAAAGTAAATATGCGCCTTCAGCTTGTTTTGCAGCTATATTATTACCCTTTGCGAAACCGACATTCTCCTTATTACTAATTATTTTTAAATTTCTATGATCTTTTTGTAATTCCTGAAGAATTTTTACCGAATTATCGGACGATGCATTATCAAGAATGACAATTTCATATTGAAGATTGCTATTTTTTAAAGAATTAAAAATAGACATTATGCAGTCTTTCGTAACGTTTGCTGTGTTATATGACAAAACTATGACTGAAAGCTCTAAAGAGGGCCTATGCGGATTGCTTGTGACCATGGAATATATTATAATCGATTGGTCTAGGAATAGCTAAAAGTAGGCTGGATAGCTCAGTGGTAGAGCACACGTTTCATAAGCGTAAGGTCGGGAGTTCGAATCTCCCTCCAGCCACCACCAAGACGAATCGTGTAACGTGTAACGCGAAACGTTTAACACAATAAATATATACATTTTACGTTACACGCTACACGTTATACGAATTTTATGAAACAGTCACTTTTTACTTTTGCTGGTTTCGTCAAAAAAGATAAAGGACGAGGCCGAAAACTCGGATTTCCAACAGCAAATATTGCAGTGACCGCCGATCTTCCAGAGGGAATTTTTGTTGGCTTTACAAAGTATGATAAAAAGAATCATCCTTCACTTGTGTTTATCGGTTCGCCAATAACTTTCGATGAAATCGATAAAAAGGCAGAGGTCTATATATTGGATTATTCAAAAGAAATTTATGATGAGTTTTTGGAGATAGAAATACTTAAAAAGCTACGCGATAATATTAAATTTAACTCAAAAGAGGAGCTCGTTACGCAAATGAAAAAAGATGAAGAAGATGCTAGGAATTTTTTTAAACTTCATCAACTTTAAATCTTCTTTAAATATTCTCCGGAATCGCATTCTTCTTGAGTAAAATCAACCTGTTCATCAACAAGAGAAGGATCATAGGGAGGATCGGGATAATTTATGAGCCAAGCGTCTTCAGAGCTGATATTTTCCAGTCCTGTCGGTACATTTTTAGGAATAAATAAACGAGATGGAGTAGATCCGTCAAGAATGTATTCTTCGCGTTTTCCCGCGACATAAACAATGATTTTCATTTTTCCTTTGACGCAAACATATCTAGCGGCGCGTACTCGGTGTAGATGATAACCCTTGAATGCTCCTGGTTTTGCACAAGTGAGATAGGCCGTGGTTTTATCGCCGTCTTTAAAAAGTTCTATCAAAAATCCATTTTCTTTACCATCAAGATCAAAAGTGGTGACTTTTTTTGCGATTTCTGTTTTTAAAGTTTGTGTCATAATGTTATTTTATCAACTAAATACTCGCTCGCAACCGAAAATTTTGGTTACTTCACTCACTCCCAGTCTTTTTTGTAGTATTTCTTTCCTTTTAAATTGTCGGGTAAATATTCTTGTTGTATTTTTTTTCCTGTTAATTTCTCTTCAAGCCATGGATAACGTATATGACCTTTTCCGTAACCTTCTTGTTTCATCACTTTATTTGATGGATTACGAAGATGCATAGGTATTGCACCAAGTTGCATATTTTCAATGTCGCTCAACGCTTCCGAAATACCACTTGTTGAGGCTATTGATTTTTTTGCAGTTGCAAGATATGTTGCAGTTTGGGCAAGAATGAGTTTTGCTTCCGGCATGCCGATCATGTGTACAGCTTGCATACAACTAGTTGCAAGGACAAGTGCCGTAGGTTGAGCATTTCCCACATCTTCTGAAGCAAATATCACCATTCTTCTTGCTATAAACACCGGATCTTCTCCGGCTTTGATCATACGCGCAAGATAATGCAGTGCAGCGTCAGGTTTGCTGCCGCGCATGCTTTTTATAAATGCTGAAATTGTATCGTAATGAAAATCGCCCTTTTTATCGTAATAAATAGATTTTTGTTGCAAAGCTTCCTCGGCAACATTCAGAGTTACGTGCGGCGCGATTGACGCGGCAAGTTCGATGGCATTGATCGCAGAGCGTGCGTCACCGTTTGCAAAAGTCATTATATGATTAAGTGCTTTTTTCTCGAATTTATGATTAGGATATTCTTTGACTGCGCGTTTGATGATTTTTTGCATGTCTTCTTCTGTAAGACTTTTTAGTACGTAAACATGAGCTCTTGAGATAAGCGGAGCATTTACTTCAAAACCGGGGTTTTCAGTTGTAGCCCCAATAAGTGCGATAGTACCGTCCTCAACTGCCGGAAGAAAAGCATCTTGCTGTGATTTACTAAAACGGTGTATTTCATCAACAAAAAGGATAGTATCTCTTTTGAAAAAATCCTTACGTTGGCGTGCGTCTGCTATGACCTGACGGACTTCCTTAACACCGCTTGTCACTGCAGAAAATAAAATAAATTCGGCGTCAATTGAGCCCGCGATAAGACGAGCAAGCGTAGTTTTACCGCAACCGGGCGGCCCCCAAAGTATCATCGAGGCAATTTTTCCAGTATCGATCATCTGTCTTATCGGTTTACCGCGGTCGATAAGGTGTTTTTGACCTACGAATTCCTTTAAAGTTTTAGGACGGAGGCGATCGGCGAGAGGCTTATCCATAGCTCTATTTTATCATAATTAATCGTTAATCATCGCTCGCAACCGAAAATTTGTTTGACTCCAAGCAAAGTTGACGCGCTATTTATATTGTCGTGAGTGGCATGTTGCGTGTCGTCTGCACAAATTTTGATTACTTCGCTCATTTAAATTTTTAAGTTAATGTATTTTTACAAAACTAATATTTTCTCGTTATAATGAAACTGATGGGAAATTTTTTGAGTACATTAGGCAAGTTTTTCGCCAATGATCGGGTAAAGAAGATCAGAAATGTGATTATAATTGGTTTTATAGCTTATATTATCGCTTTTTTTGTAGATCAATATTATATCCTTGGTAAAAAGTGGTGGTTTATTTTAGAATTAATTTGAGTCTATGATATTTCGTCTTGATCGATTCTTTTTTGATGAAAAAGATCTTTTTACTTTTTTCTTAGGTATTTTTATTCTGGTGGCGATGTTTTTGCGCATTCCACTTGAACCTTTTCGAGAGGAGTCACTACTGGTACTTTTCTTATTTTTACTTACCACAAGAACGCTTGTAAGTGGGCTGCGATTTGAAGGATATTTTTTTATTACGATTCTAGGTTTGATTTTTTCACTGTTTCTTTCTCCGTACGGTGTGGCAATTTATCTTATCACAGCAATGATAATTTACATGTGGACTCAAAGAGTTTAAGCAGAATTCATGTTTTTGAAAAACAGTTTTTTTAGTTTTACTGCATCAACATCTGTCACAAGCAAACAATTCGGTTTTTCATTTTTATTGTATTTTGTCATGCCGAAATATTTATCTCTCTTTGTCGCAACATCAATATGGGCATTTTTTTTAGAAAATAATGAAGGATTAAGTAAATAAACTACAGTCAAAAGGTCATACATCACTCCGCCCGAAAAGTTGGTATATTTTTTGTTTGCCATATAATTTCTGATGTAAATATCGGAAATTTTTTTGAAAGCTCTGCGAGTGTCTTTGTTTTTTATTTTGTTAAAATCTTCAAGAGTAAAAATGACTTTTCGACAAACCTCAACCGGAATGAGCACTTTTTTGCAATTTAAATTCATTACGATTTCAAGTGCGAGCGGATCATTGTAAACATTAAATTCTGCATAAGGAGTTACATTTCCGCGAGCAAACACAGCCCCGCCCAAAATGACAAGATTATCAATTTTTGCTAAAAGTTCAGGTGATTTTTTAGCAATCTCAGCAATATTTGTTGAAGGACCTAAAACGCAAAGATCAACTGAATTTTTTTTATTTTCATCTAATGTTTTCAGTATAAATTCTCGGGCAGACTTTTTTTCAATTTTCGGTTTTAAATTCTTAAGTACAAATCCTCCAAGTCCGTTATCCCCATGCACAGTGGAAAGTCTGTTTTTACCAACGAGTGGTTTGTCAGTACCCCGATAAATTGGAGTTTCCTTCTTCATTAACTTGAGAATTGCCGCCGCATTTCTTGTAGTATTTTCAATTGTCGCGTTGCCGTAAACTGTAGTCAAACCCAAAATATCAAAATCAGATTTGCAGGCGAGGGCAATTGCGATAGCGTCGTCAACTCCAGGATCGGTGTCGATAATGAGTTTGTTCATGATGTTTTCCAATTGTATCAGTTAAAATCATTTAGTTCGTTTCTGTAGTTCATTCATAATGGTTTCAACCGAAATACTTTTACTTACCAATAAGGCCAGGAGATGGAACCATAAATCAGCAACTTCAGAAACCATTCTTTTTTTATTTTTATTTTTTGCAGCAATGACAACTTCAGTCGCTTCTTCGCCAACTTTTTGTATCAAACGATCATCTCCTAATCGAAATAAAGTAGCAACGTAAGAATCTGAGGGCATATTTTCTTTTCTGGCTTTTATGATTTGGTAAAGATCTTCTAAGGTCATAAGTTATTTTAAATTTTTATAAAACAGGATTTATTTCCAGTGTGACAGACATTTTTACCAATTAACTCGACTTGAATTAAGAGTGCATCTTTGTCGCAATCCTGAAACGTTCCTCTTACTTTCAACATGTTTCCAGAGGTTTCACCTTTTTTCCAGATTTTTTTTCTTTTTCTGCTCCAAAAATGCACATAACCCGTTTGTTTTGTCAATACAAGAGAGTCATCATTCATGTAGCCTAGCATGTAGACTTCTTTTGTTACTAAGTCTTGGATTATTGTTGGAATGAGTTTCATAAGCGCACAGGAATATTGTAATCTTTTAAATATTCTTTGACCTGTTTTATAGTAAGTCCATCAAAATGAAAAAGAGAGGCGGCGAGTGCTGCATCGGCTTTTCCCTCGATAAAAATATCTTTGAAATCCTTGAGCTTACCTGCGCCGCCTGAGGCGATTATAGGTACATTAACCTCTTCAGAAATCGTTCTTGTAAGTTCAATATTAAACCCTTGTGTCATGCCATCAGTATCAATACTTGTCAGAAGTATTTCTCCGGCGCCAAGCTTTACTGCTTGTTTGGCCCAATCAATTGCGGATATTCCTGTGTCAGTCTTGCCTCCATTGATAATCACATTCCATTCATTACCAACACGTTTTGCATCCAAAGAAAGGACTACACATTGATTACCAAAAGCTTGTGCGCATTCGGCAATGAGTTTTGGGTTTTTGAATGCTCCAGTATTTACGCCCACTTTATCAGCGCCAGATCGTAACACTTGTTGCATATCTTTTTTAGTTCTTATCCCACCACCGACAATGAATGGTATTGTTACCTCTTTTGCAGTTCTATTAACCACATCAAGAAGAATATTTCTGTTATCAACTGTAGCAGTAATATCCAAAAAAACCAGTTCGTCTGCTCCTTGCTCATCATATTTTTTGGCAAGAACAACCGGATCTCCGGCATCGCGAAAATTTACAAACTGAATACCTTTGACAACTTTACCTTCTGTCATGTCAAGACAAGGGATGATACGTTTAGTTAGCATAATTGTTGTAAAATTTATAAAAATTTTTTAAAACTCGAAACCCGACTTTGCTACTTTTTTCAGGATGAAACTGGACACCAACAACATTATCTTTGGCAAAAGCACTACAATAATCCAGTCCATATGTTGTTTTGCCAATCATGTATTTATTATTCTCAAGTTCACAGAAATAACTATGTACAAAGTAAAAATTACTTTTATTTGATATCCCACTGAAAATTGAAAATTTATACTTGGTAGTTTTTACCTGATTCCAGCCTATTTGTGGTATTTTCATTGCTGAATTAAATTTTTTTACAGTTCCTGAAACAAGACCTAAACAATCTACATTTCCTTCTTCACTCCAGTCCATCAAAAGCTGCATGCCAAGGCAGATCCCCAATATTGGCTTACCATCTTTCACTTCAGAGATTATTGTCATATCAAGTCCTTGTTTTTTCAGATTCTTCATGCCTTCACTTGCCGATCCTACTCCTGGCAGAATCATCGCATTTGCTTTTTTAATTACTTTTATGTTATTTGTAACCACAGTAGGAATAGATAGCTTGTCAAAAGCATTTTTTACACTGTCCAGATTATTTATTCCGTAATCGATTATGGCAATCATAAAATTCCTTTCGTTGATGGAACTGATGATTTACTTCGAATATCTATTTCACAGGCCATACGACAAGCCCGCGCCATCGCTTTAAATATTGCTTCAATTTTGTGGTGATCATTTCTGCCATTCTCAACTCTTATAAAGACATTCGCGCGAGCATTTTCTGCAAATGCTTTCCAAAAGTCATAAACTAGTTCAGTACTTAAATCGCCTACTTTTTCTCTCACAAAATCACATTGAAGATTAAATTCATACCGTCCTCCAAAATCAATCACGGCTGTCGCGACAGCTTCATCCATCGGAAGCATAAAGAACCCATAACGATTGATTCCTTTTTTGTCTCCGATCGCTTTTTCAAAAACTTGTCCCAAAACAATACCTATGTCTTCAACAACATGATGTTCGTCGTTATAAAGTCCGTTATCTCCGCTTGCATCGATTGTTAAATCAAACAAGCCGTGTTTTCCAAAAAGATCAAGCATGTGATTGAGAAAACCAACCAGGGTCTTGATTTTTCTTTTGCCGGTTCCGTCAAGATTCAAATTTATAAAAATATTGGTTTCGTTTGTTTTTCTTATAATTTGGCTTTGTCTTTTCATAGTAAATATTCAATAACTTCTATTACAGACTGAAAGCTCATTGTGCCTATTATTTCGTCACCAACATAAATACTCGGAATTCCAGCAGCTTCAGCAGCAACTACATCATTTGGACTGTCGCCGATGTAGACTGTATTTTTAAGGTCGAGAAAGTTTATGACTTTATTTATCGAATCTGGTGCGGGCTTGCCATTTTTTACATCTTCTAGTGCTACAATGGAATCAAAAATTCCTGTCAATTTATTTTCTGTAATGACATAGCTTGCTTCCTTTTTAGGTCTGCCTGTGGCAATTCCAAGTCTTTGATAAATTTCTTTAAGCTTTTTCAGTTGAATTTTTGAAATTAGTAATTTTTCGTTTACGATTAGTCCTTTTTTCTTTTCATTCCCCAGATACAAAGATTGAAAATATTTTTTAACTTCTTCATAAGAAAAGGTTTTGTCGTTTATCAGAGCATACGTTGCATCCCAATCGTTGTTCATCCCGACTTTTGACTTTATTAAGTCAACTTCTTTCATAGTTACTTCTTTTTTAAGAAAATAGCTCGCGGTCTGCCTTATAACCTCTCGATAAGATCGACTTACATCAACCAAAATTCCATCCATGTCAAAAATCAATCCATCATATTTAGTTTTTTTCATAAAATTCCACTTAAAATTTTTAACAACTTAATATTTTCTTCCGGACTTCTGACACTAATACGAACACAGCCTTCTAGATATTTTTTTTTGCTTCTATCGCGAATAACAATATTTTGATCTCGCAATTTTTTTGTCAGTTCACTTGCCCGCGATCCAATTTTTACCAAAAGAAAGTTTGCTTTTGAAGGATAGACTTTTAAATCAAGTTTTGTAAGCTCTTTCGTCATTCTGGTTCTTTCTTTTACAATCATTTTCACTTGCCTGTTTATCCAAACTTTGTCATAACGCAAAACAAATTCTGCAAGTTTGTAGGATAAATAGCTTACTCCCATAGGAAGACGAATAGCATCGAACTTTTCATTAATTGATTTATTTGCAATGAGGTAACCAATGCGAGCACCTGCCATAGCCGCAAACTTTGAAAAACTTCTTAGTACAACCAGATTGTCATACTTTGATAAAAGTGGTACTACTGTTTTACCATAAAACTCGCGGTATGCTTCATCCACGACTACTATACTTTGTGTTTTCTTTAGGATCATTTCAATTTCTGTACGTTTATATGCAGTTCCTGTGGGATTATTTGGATTACAAATAAAAATCAATTTGGTTTGTCCTTTTTGACTTTTTTCGATAACTTTCTCAACGTCAATTGCAAATGATTCTGGTTTTAAAGGTGTCTCTAGCACTTTTCCTCTGTTGATCTCACATTGAATCGTAAACATTTCATATGTTGGAGGCTGAACTATAAATCGATCCCCCGGATCAATAAAGGTTTTAGCAATAATATCGAGCGCCTCATCACCACTGTTTGTGACAGTGATCATAGCTACATCAACACTTTCATAATCCGCAATAAGTTTTTTTAGATCAGAATATGTTGGATCAGCGTACTCATTTATGAGACATTTCTTCTGCATTTCTTTTAGAAATTTGTTCAAACTTTTTGGAGGAAAAGGCAAAGTATTGGCATCAAATCTGAGCATGCCCACAGAAATTCCTTCCTCCCATTGGTAAGGATCGACAGACAGAGCAATTTGTGAAAAATTTTGTTGTTTCATAAAATCATTTCAAATCTGTAAATCTTATGTCAGTTGATATTCTGTGCGCGGGCAGTCCTTCGACATCGGAAAGAATTCCGACAGTTTCACTTATTGACCCCAATCCTTCTTTAGAACACTGTAGTATTTCTATCCATTTGCCAAAACTTTCTACACCAAGAGGTGAGTACATTTTCGCCATACCTCCTGTTGGTAAAACGTGATTAGCCCCGGTTGCGTAGTCTCCACTTGATTTACTTGTCCAATCTCCCAAGAAAATCGACCCAACATTTTTTATTTTTCCAACTATGTTTTGGTTATCTTTTGTCATTATTTCCATGTGTTCGGGTGCATATTCGTTAGCGAATTTGATAGCTTCGCTCATATTGTCTGCCACAGCAATAAGTCCATAATTTTTTAGCGAAGCCCGCACCCGATCTGCTGTTTCAAGATCTTTGAGTTGTTTTTCAATTTCTATTACAGTTTCTTGTGCTAACTTCTTCGATGTTGTGATAAGCACACAAGCAGAATCTTCCGCGTGTTCACCATCTGCAAGTAGATCGGCAGCAATAAATGTCGGATTAGCCGTTTCATCAGCAATAATAAGTACTTCAGAAGGACCCGCCGGCATATCGATCGCCACATCTTGTGAAACGATTTGTTTTGCGGCCGCAACAAACCTGTTTCCTGGTCCGAATATTTTATAAACGTTTGGTATTGATTGTGAACTGTAGGCGAGTGCTGCTATAGCTTGTGCTCCTCCTACTTTATATATTTCCTCGACACCAGCAATATCGGCTGCAACTAAAAT
>CAYNLS010000005.1:18210-19166 GCA_964398125.1 uncultured Gammaproteobacteria bacterium | reverse complement strand
TTTGTTTTTTCATATTTTTATGGCGAAACTAAGTCCCGAAAACGTGCAAGCTCACGGGCAAGTTTCTGTAATTCTAAAACCGTGATATGCTGATCGGTGTCGGTCGTCGATGTACCTGTCTCGATGAGCACACCATCATAGAGATATTCATCCTTTTCTGTTTTCATCTTCATTGCCGCAATGACAGCATCAACAATATGATCTCTCATCTTTGGACCATAGGAGTGACTTGGATCAAAAAATAATTTTACTTTAGTATCTTTTTTTACACGTTTCGCTATGGAATGAACGGGAGCATTGCGAAAATTTACCTTCCCGGGAACATCAACTCCGCGGTGAATCAAAATTATATCTTGATCTATACCGGCTGCATACTTGACCATGCCGACCCAGGTTTTTTCCATTGTGGTTTTCCCCGGGTATTCGTCAGTGTTTGCCGTATGCAAATGGTCGCCGATCCATTTTCCATTTTTTATCCCGATATGCCAGCCGTTTCTTTTGGCAAATGCAGCCATTTGCTCAATCTGCCAACCTAGTTGATTTACTGCCGGATTCCAGGGGATAAGCTTTCCGGCTCCGATCCTCCCTACATATGACGGCATTTGAATGATCGGATTCATTATTTCCGTTGCAATGATCATGTCTGTTTTATCTGAAATATCTTTGGCTACGTACGCGCTTGGTAAAACTTCGAAATCTTTTATGTTCCCTCCGGCAAGTAATATTTCGGAGTTTTTTTTGTAAGCTTGAAAATCCATTCCCATGCCGATCCCGTCAAGATCAAGTTCGGTTCTTGATTTCAGTCCGACCACACGGGTCCCGGCTATAGCCCGTTGTTTTTTACCTTTTCTTGACCTTACTTCAATTTCTGAAATCTGCATGATCTCTTTAATATTGTTGTCGTCTACTGAACAAGGTCCGGCGATAATGGTTATTTTTGTGTTTTTCATAAAAAA
>CAYNLS010000005.1:17362-18200 GCA_964398125.1 uncultured Gammaproteobacteria bacterium | reverse complement strand
AATGTTATGTTTTATGCATAACTTTCCACCCCGCCCGAAGCGGTAAAGTAAAAGTAAAAATAAAAGCGGTGGAAAGCTGCTTTTGTCATTAGTTTGATTTTAACAGAAAAAAGTCCGCTGTCAAATCTTCAAGCTAAGTAATCAAAATTTACGAAATAAATATTAACGCGGAACAGGTGATGCGAGACGGGGAGCCCCAACAAATGCGGGCTATCTTTACGCATTTTTAGGGGCTGTCGAGCAGCAGAATCTGGGACGAAAACTGTATGGTAAATATTCCGGTTACGAGCGAATGATTAATAATAAAACTACAATGCTAAAAACAATCCCGCTCCGATTATCACAAGTCCTATGCTCGTGACTATCACCGGCACCATATTTATTCCACTCACCGGCGGTGGAGGAGTCGGAGTCGCGGTTATGTCGCCATCAATAATCTCAGTGGGCTCCGGTGTTGGCGATTCTTCGGCTTCAGTCGGGGTCAAAGTTGTCGATCCTGTCGGACTAGTTCTTGGAGTCACAGATCCCGATGGCGTTGCGGTCGCAGCCAGAACCTGTTCTCCGCTTTTGATAATGGTGAAACTTCTTTCTATCGTCACCTCTTGACCACGAGCATTTTGGGTTTTTAATGTCAGATCATACTTTCCAGGACGCAGGGCATTCTTTAGTTGGACAATCCAGTCTCCGTTCTGATCCACACGAACACGACTACTAAAAACAGGTTTGGCATCAATAGTCACCGTGACAAATTCTCCTGGTATTCCTTTTCCGTTTATAAGTGGTGAAGATCCGGGAATGACGGCATTTTCTTTGGGATAACGAAGAGTTACCGTATTTT
>CAYNLS010000005.1:16043-17352 GCA_964398125.1 uncultured Gammaproteobacteria bacterium | reverse complement strand
GTTGACTTTGCTTTAGCTTTGCTACTGGCCGAAAGCACATTGTCACCTTCCAAAAATGTGTAATTTTTACCGATAACTACTTTTTGAGGCAAAGGTCTTGACTCCGCGACAATTGCTTTTAAAACCGAGTTTTGATCTTCTGAATAAATATTGATCGTGAGAATCGTATCCATATCTATTGTTGCGGGGCGTAAAGTATCTTTTGTGACTAAGTATTGTAACGGTACAAGCCACTCACCTGTGGCTCCGGTTATTGCCATAAGCGGTACTGCATTTGCGAAAGTTATAAATACGACTGCATCTGTCATTGGTTCTCCGCCTGGAAAAACCACACTACCATAAGCGGGAGATAATGCGTTACTGGGTGTATTTTCATCAAGAGTACGCAAAGAAAAAGGTTCGTCATCGCCAGTTGATATGAGTTCGTTGTTACTGATCAATCTATAATAATAGCGAGTATCGGATTTTAAATTTTTCATGACTACGTAATGATATTTGCGATCTTTTTGAGTTACTACATCTCGTTCATCCACCCCAACTTCACTCAAGTTTGAAGGATTTTCTCCGTAGATCACCCAACCTTTATCGGCAGTTGGTACGTGCCAAAATATTCCAGACTGTTTGGGTAGGATATTTACAACCTGATGTTTGACTAAAGTTTGTTTTGAAGCTCTCGTGAATTTTACACCGGAGGTATAATAGATTACACCCGCAGTAGCCACAAGAAATACCGCAAAAAAAATCATGAATCTTGGTGGTCTTCCTTGAGGTTTTAAATAAAGATCGCTATATGACATATTATGGTGTTTTTGCTTCCAAAATATCTAAGATTTTTATATCAATTGAATAATTAACAGAAAAAGATTCGATCTGTTCATCTGTCGGGGTACTTTTGTGAATAAGATACAATTCTGAAAGTACCCATACAATAATGGTAACAAATACTGTAACTGCTATTAATAATAGTTCTTTCTGGTTCATAAATATGCTCCTTTTACTATCATTGTAATTGTAAAAATTTTAGAGTCCTCTTCTCCTACTTCGTCAATTATTGCAACTGAGATGCTTTCAATCGATTTAATTCTTCTCTGGTTTAAAAGAGAATTTAGAAAATTTTGCAATACAACAATTTCGCCCTCCGATGAGACAGTTAATGAAAAAGATTTTAGACTTGCCTGCTGATCCTCAACTTTTATACCAACTTCCTCAACTGCAATAGACGTCAATAACACGCCTGAATCAGTTGCGCTTTTTCTTACATCTTCAAGTACTTTTGCCAGAGCGGGTGTTGTGGGTATCGCTTCATCAA
>CAYNLS010000005.1:0-16033 GCA_964398125.1 uncultured Gammaproteobacteria bacterium | reverse complement strand
GCAGATAAAATTTATCCCGATATTGCTCTACTTTTGTTTGATAATCGACTATTTGCATAATCTGAGTTTCATACTCTTGGCTCTGCAATTTCAGGTCTTGTAATTCTTTTTGCAAATTGAAGGCAGTCATAAGATTGGGTCTTATGGCAAAACCCACAAAAAAAGCAAAGATCAGGAAAAAAAAGATATTATAAGAATAGTTCTGAATTTTCTGATCCCTAAATTGTTCAAGAATTTTCTTGCGGTCCATTTGTTGGTATAAATTCTGTTAATTCCAATGTAAAATCATAACCGGTCTCTGTTTTAGTGACATTTCTAAGAGAAACGGATTTAAATTTTTTATCAGTTTGAAGTTTGTCGTAAAATCCACGTATAGACTCAATATTCACAGTACTTCCTTCTGATTTTATTCCATCGGGAGCTATCGTGAGTGAACTGATCTCAAGGTCTGTCGGAAGATTTTGAAAAAAATAGGAATAAACCTGCTCCATAGCATCCTGCTTCGTATAAAGCCCTTTGATATTTTTGATCTTACCGTCAAGCTCCTTGACTTTTTCCAAAAGAGTGCTTGTAGAGTCAACTATTGCTTTTTTTTGCATAAGAAGATCACGTGTATCCACGATCTCTTGATCTACTTTAAATCTATAAAAAAATACGCAAATAGTTACAAACTGCGTGATGACAAGAATGTACCGAAGATAATGTAGCGAAAAGTAAGTAATTCTCTCAATCGAACTTTGACGCTTTTCAGAAAGCAAATTTACCTGGTATTTCATTATTTTGATTTGGTCAATCTACTAACTCTTCGTTTTAGTCTGTCCGCTCTATTTGCATGGATTACGCGCATTTTAACCGCTTTATCTATCACAGAGTATGCTTTTGCTACCTGGGTTTCCTTTTTTCCAGTTTTCTTTCCGGTTCTCATATTCTTCATTATATCGTTTACGGCGTCTTCATATTTGGCATTTCTCTTTGTTCGCGCAACATCCTGCTTCATCTTTTTTTTGGCTGATTTTATATTTGGCATAAAAATTGAATTCACCCCCCTTCGTCTCGCCGAAGTCCTCCGATTTAGGCGGACGTAGGCGGATTTAATAATTTATGTTTGAATTATACTTTAAACTCTTTTTCGAGTAATTTTTTACCGTACGATCCAGAAAACTTAAATGTTCCTTTGACGGGTCCTTCTATACTGTGATACCTACAAACTCCGGACGAACATGTGCCGAATGTGATCTCTTCCGTGACTTTTGATTCACCTTTGATTTCAATACTTCCAAAGACTCCCTCAATACTTCCTGATTTTGTGCTATAGGACAGTTCATATTCGATCTCGGTTGTACCTTTTGGTATTCCTGAAATCGTGATTACTCCGTCCTTTGATCCTTCGATCGTGGCTTTGACCGATGAGTCAACTGTCGGTATCACTTCTACAGGTTCACCAAATACTGTTTTCTTATCTTCGGCATTTTCGGCTTCACCTTGACCGAACATAAAAAAACCAATTATAACAAGAAGTACAAGAATAACACCTGCGACAATGAGGTATTGCTTTGGTATTGATTTCATAAAAAGAAATAATAATTATTAACTAATACGAGATTTTTGTATGTTTCCTGACATATGCAGAAATGGTATCAAGGGCAAGTCGCTCTTGCTTCATGGAGTCGCGCATACGAACAGTCACAGTATTATCTTCAATTGTTTGATAATCCACTGTTATACAAAATGGTGTTCCGATCTCATCCTGTCTTCTGTACATCTTGCCGATATTCCCAGCATTATCATACTCGACAACGAGCTCGTGTCTTAGATCATTGTACAAGTTTGTAGCAATTTTTTGAAGTTTTTCATCCTTCTGCAGCGGAAAGATCGCGGCTTTGATAGGTGCGACTTTGGGATCAAGTGCCAGATAAATTCGCGGTTTACCGTCAATATCTTCTTTTCGATAGGCATTGTGCATGATGACTAACATAAGTCTTGAAAGTCCAAATGTCGGTTCGATGACATGGGGAATAAACGTTTCGCCTGTGATTGGATCACGATACTTTAGATCAACACCTGAATGTTTTGTATGATTTGACAGGTCAAAATCGGTGCGGTATGCGACCGCCCACATCTCTTTCCATCCGAATGGAAATTCATATTCAAGATCGGTAGTACGCTTTGAGTAATGTGAACGCTCATGTTCTTCATGTTCTCGCCATCTCAGACGTTTCTCGTCAATTCCAAGCATATGCGCAAATTTTTTTAACTCGTCCTGCCAATAAGTAAATGTCTTTTCCCATTCGTTTTCTCGTATAAAATACTCAAACTCCATAAGATCAAATTCAAGCGTACGAAACACCGATTGTCCCATCGTGATCTCATTTCTGAAGGCTTTTCCAACTTGAGCGATTCCAAAAGGAATATGCACTCGCATTGAATCCAGAACGTTTTTATAATTCAAAAAAATTCCTTGTGCGATTTCCCCTCGAAGATATGCTTTTGATTTTGATTCTTCGACTATTCCAATAGATGTTTCAAATAAAAGATTAAAACGCCGTACATCAGTAAAATCATGCTTTCCACAGCGAGGACATTGAGTTTTTCTATGGGTAAACCCTCTACTTTTGTTCCGGGAAGTTTTTCTTCAATTAAATGATCTGCACGAGTGCGGTACTTGCAATTTTTACAATCAACTAGCGCATCAGTGAATCCGGCTATGTGTCCTGAGGCCTCCCATACTTTTGAATTCAAAAAAATCGAGGCTTCAACTCCGACCATATTGCGCCGCGAGGTCACAAAAAATTTCCACCACAGATCGCGGAGATTGTTTTTTAAGAGAGTTCCATAATGTCCAAAATCCCACGTATTTGCAAGTCCTCCATAAATTTCAGATGAAGGATAAAAAAATCCGCGTCGTTTTGCCAAAGAAATAATATCGTCCATAATAAGCTAAAACATCATTATAACATGGCAGCAGGTAGCTTTTCCTCTATATTGGTTTCGACAATTGAAAGCAATTTTGATAATGAGTGGTCATGCTGTCCATAACCCAAAATATTCAGTGTTTTTTGTAAAATCACGGTGAGAACTGTCTGCGGATCGGCATCCTGTTTTGAAAGCTCAATAAAAAACTTTTTTGTCAATTTATATATCTCAATCTCGTTTTGTTCAGAAGGCAACATCCGATCTATGATGTATAAAAATAAATAAAGGGCATCGGATTTAGTTTTTTCACGGACTTTCGTGAATCCAGAGATAAGTTCGGTTGTATGTAGATACCATACATCGTGTGACTTTTGCAGATGGACGCGGATGAGATTTCCGGTTTGGAGATGAGCGGCTCTTCTTGAGGTGAGTTTTTTGACGCCTTTCCCAATCACGGTCATCTTACCGAAATCTTCGGTGAATATTGTCACGACTACATCGCGCCGGAGGAGAGACTTTTTTTTAAGTACAAATGCTTCGGTTTTGACTGAGGAATCCATGATCTTATTTTAGCTCTTTGTCTGTTTTTAGTAGATCTTCAAAAACCTTGTTGCCATCGACTTTCACTTCCCAAGTCTGCTTTTCGACTCCGGGCTGTTTTTGAATCAAAAGTTTATAGTCTTTACTGCTTATCGTACTTGGTAAGGTGTATTCGACGGTCACGGTGGCAGAACCTTTTGGATCTACGGTCATAAATCCTTCAAAAACAGTTTTACCCAGTTCATCATATGTAAGCGTTTTTGTTTTTGATCCTTTGAAGCTCACAAGTTTCGACCCTTCGGGAACATAAAATCTGATCCAATTTCGCAGTGTTGCATTGAGACATAGACCTCCACGTTCAAGATTACAGTCCGAAGGCGGATGAGGATTTTTTTTTTTTTTTTTCACCGTACGTTTGATATCGCTATTTCCGAGTATAGTTTCCGAGGTGACTTTTTCGTCGATAAACCTGTTTGATTTTGCTCCTGCGAAATTCACACTATTAATATGAATAAAATCGCCATCATAATCACGGATTCGTCCTGCATAATTTAACTTTGTGACGGCTTCTTGAGAGGCTTTGTCGGTAAAATAAAGCAAAATATGTTTTTCATCAAGATTGGTGAACATTGTCTGTGCAAGCTGTCCCCAATATTTTGAAGGTGAAAAACCAATCGCTTTATAAAATAACTCGAGCATGAGATTTCCAAGAATGCGTTTTCGGTCTACTTTGACATAATTTACCGGCCTATCCACGATATCAAAAAGAGTATAAATAACCTGTGGACAATCGCAGCGCTCATCGATTTCTGCTGAAAAATTGATACCATTGACTTGAGTATCGCCAAATATTTTAAGCATATCCACAAGTACTTTCGAATCCATAGTGATTATGCCGTCGTAATCGACTCTGTTTCCTGCTTTTGAGTAAAGTGATTCAAAAAGTTTGACCGACTCGACAAAATCCGGTGAAAGATTGCTGTCACGGATATTAAACCTAGGCACGTCTTTATGGTAGGCAAGGATTTTTTCATGTGCAACCGGGTGAGATGCGATATTACTATCAATATCATAAATATCACTTGAATCTTTGATCGAAATCTTCCCTTTGTTTATGTTAAATACGGCATAAAAAGTAAAAAATCCACCGGTTGCCCGACGCTCCGCCGTATTTTGAAATAAAATGAGATAATTCTTTTCTTTTTCCGAGCCTAAAATATCGGGAAGCTGTTTTAAAAACGGCTTTGAGTCTACAAAAAGTGTCGCCATGCCTTCAAACTGGTCTTTGGCCTGGACCAGATTTTCACGTATTACATATTTACCAAGTTGTTTTGGATAACGATTGGGATTTATCTTCTCAATGCGTTTTTCCGCCTCATCTATATTTTTAGCAACGACATCGATGCGTGATAACATTTTGTCAAGAGTCAATACCGCGGTTTGCAATCTTTCTTCCGCTGATTTTTCATAAAAATTTTGCTCGCCCTTTTTAAGTCCGATAAGATCGGCGTATGGATAAATTGCAGTCACCGCTTCATCTGAAGCTTTTATTACATATCTTCCCGCCTCAACGCCGTTTTTGAAATCGGCAACATAAGGTATAAAAGCCGCCCAATAGACAGCTTTAGATTCGTTTTCAAAATTCTGGTATTTCTTTGACAGATCATCGATATGTTTATTTATAAGATCAATATCATTTGATTTGATATCTTGTTTCAAAAGCTGGGCCTCTTTCATCACTTCATTGGCGGCCGCTCTTATCTTCATGGCGGGCTGAAAAACCGTAAAGTAGCCTATGATACCAAGCACAACCAAAACCCCAAGCACGATTACGCCTATTCGTTTCCATTTCTCTTTATTTCCAGAAAAAAAATTAAAACGGGTCTTTTTTGTGCCGGCACTAAAATTTGATGAAAATTTATACATATTGTTTGCTTTTTATAATGGTGTAAAGTCTAATGATAACGATTATACCAAAACTTGTAAACTGCTTTTATACGGCTCCGCGACCCGTGAGCATGACAAGCGGAGTTTTTAAGATTATCATAAGGTCATTTTTCAAAGATATCTCATTGACATACTTTGCATCCATCACTATTCTCTCGTCAAAATTGATTTCAGAACGCCCCGATACCTGCCAAAGACCGGTTATACCGGGTTTTACCGATAACACTTTCTTCATAAGTTTTTGAGTATGCGGATAAATTTTCTGTTGATTTTTAAGCTCATCGGGATAGTATGCCCGTGGTCCGACCAAGCTCATATCTCCATTAAGGACGTTGATAAATTGCGGCAGTTCGTCAAGCGAGTGTTTACGTATGAATTTACCGATTTTTGTGACCCGAGGATCGTTGTAAAGCTTATAACTTCCCTTTTTATATTTTGCATAAAGTTCTTTAAATCGCGGATCTGTGCGGAGAAGCGAATGGGCATTTTCTATCATTGAACGAAATTTAAACATCCGGAATTTTTTTTCGTTTTCACCTATCCGTTCAGGCACATCGGCAAATATTGGACCTCTGGAAGTGAACTTGATAAGTATCATAATGATGATTGCCGGAATGGCAAAAACCGCAAGAGCGGCAAGTGATAAAACAATATCCATCAGGCGCTTGGTGTAGGTATGATATAAAATTCCAGAAAATAATGAGGATTTTGATAACATGCAGCCTGAAACAAATCTATAACATTAGGTAAGGTGTTCGTTTTCAGTCCCTTGAAAACTTTCAACCAGTTTTTTAATCTCTTTAACTGCTGATTTTTTGGCAACAAGTATGACATCGCGGGTATTTACTACGAGTATATCATCAAGACAGACTCCAACTATCAGTTTATCATCTTCATAGTTATAAACCAAATTGTCTTCAGACTTTTGTAAGAGCACTCGTCCTTTGGTTATATTGTCATGACGGGCTTGTTCAAGCGCTTCTTTAAGGGCTTCCCAGGCACCGACGTCACTCCAGCCGATATCTTCGACTACAACCAGTGCTTTTTCTTTATCCATTTGTTCCAAAATTGCATTATCAAAACTTATTTCCGGCATGTGTTTGTAATTTTCCTCAAGCTTTTTCTTGAAAGTTTCATGATCGTGGTCGTGATCAAGAATATTTTGCATTACTTCGTAAATATTTGGAGAGTAACGCTTGAATAATCCGTAAATAAATGACGGAGTAGATACAAAATATCCTAAATTCCAACAATGTTTTGAATCTTTAAAATAACTGTCCGCGGTTTGCTGATCCGGGCGATATTTAAATCCCTCAAAGCTATGGAAAACCACCTTGCCTTCACGTTTGACTTCATGACCTGTCTGTATCCAACCCAAATTTTCAGAAGCGAAACGCGGCTTTTGGCCGATAAATATTATCCGCTCCGGATTTTCTTTTATGAGTTTGCTCGATTCAAAGATAATGTGTTTGAAAACTTCAATTCTTTTTACCAAATGATCGCTCCAAAGTATGATCACGGGTTCATGTGGAAAACGGGAAGCCAAATATCCCATCATGAGGGCAACAGCCGGCCCGACGTCTTTTTTCGCTGGTTCGGCGATGATATTTTCCTCTGGCACGAATGGTAGTTGTTCGCGGACATATTTTACATAATCTAGTCCAGTTGAGATGAAGATGTCCTCGGGTTTAAATTCGGGAAGCAAACGTTCGGTTGCAAGTTGAAGTGTAGATTTATCTCCGACGACCTTTTCAAATTGCTTAGGAGACTTTTTTCGAGAAAGTGGCCAAAGTCTTGTGCCCACACCGCCTGCAAAAATGACTGCTTTCATAATATTTTTTAAATCAAGTCTTCGATTTTATTTTGAAAAACTTTTTTTGAGTATATCTCAAACGAACTACCGTTTTCTGATAAATTACCCTTTAAATTATAAGCTACAACAGCCAATCTTGCAATCGCATCCGAGAGAGCCGATTTCTCCTGTTTATGGAATAAAATACCAGTAAAACCGTCTTTTACAGTTTCGGAAGCTCCTCCTTGAGAATATGCGATGACAGGACAACCAAAAAATTGAGCTTCAAGCGCGACATAACCGAAATCCTCCTCTTGAGGCATGATGAGTCCTTGTGCATTTGAATAAAGTACAGCTAATTCAGGATCCGTAATATTTTTTAAAAATTTAATATTATCATCAGCCATATTCTGTAATTTTGCCCTTTGTGAGCCTGTCCCGACAATAACAAGTTGTTCTTTTGTTTTATTAAAATGCTGAATTGCTAAGTCAACTCTTTTGTAAGGTTCAAGACGCGACACAACAAGGTAATATTTTTTAGAATTTAGAATTTGGAACTTGGAATTTGTTTCGAATTTCATATTTCTGATTTCGGATTTTAAACTGCGCCAATAATCTATATCAAAGGGCGGATAGATGACTTCAGATTCTCGCTTGTAATATTTTGAGCATCTTTTGGAAACCGTATTTGAGATGGAAATGATTTTATCCGGTCTTTGCGCGGCGACATAATCCCATTCCCTAAATTTTGTCAAAAACGGTTGTGTAAAAATAGTAACATCACTCATGCCCCACAACCAACGAGTCGGAGTAAGAAGATAACAAATATGCTTTGTGCCGGGTTTTGTGATAATGCTTTTGGCAAAGGATGAAGTTATGGAAATCACTAAGTCATAATCTGAAAAATCAAAACTTTCAAAGGCATAAGGATAAAACGGCAACGACAATATTCTACTTTTTTTTATAAATCCCGGAAGTTTTTGTATAAATGAAGTTTTTATTTTGTCATCCTGAGCGCTAGCGAAGGATCCAGTAATCTTTTTTGCCCATGGAGCATTTTTTTTATCTAAATAAGATGTATACCAGTGAGCATCCGGGAACATCTCATGAAACGTGAGAAGTACACGCTCGACTCCACCCCATTTATCAAGCCAGTCATAAACTATCGCAATCCTTTTGCCCGTCATATCAAATTATACCTGATACTAAGCGGGAGTAATCAGAAAGGATATCCCTTGAGTCCCTGGACTCCTTTGATTGCCGATATCTCACCTGCAAGGTTATTGATGTGACCGATGATGACCCCTGACAACGCCCATGAAAGAGGCTTCATGCCCATTCCCCATGAACTGAAATCAACATCGTCTGTCAAATTGGCATCTGTCAAAGTATCCAAGTATTTATCGGTAGCGATATATACTGCTTTTGCATATGTTCGGGCTTGCGTCATATCTACCTTGACACGTTTTGACCATTCGGCATGTTGTTTTTCCCAATCATCACCTGGCGCAGGCATCGGTTCGGAAAATCCTGTTTTATCTTTATAATCCGACATAAAAAGGGGTTGTGTTTTCCCAAGCATGGCTATAAATCCGTCCTCACTGAAAGTAGAATGTCCGTAAGCAGCGCCCACAGGCAACGCACTGCCGATTTCTTTAAAATGAACTTTATCTTCAGCCGTGCCTTCGATCGTACCTTCAAGTACTTCGTGCGCCATCGCAACCTGTTCTTTTAAAAGTTTGATACATTTTTTGTTGTCATCCATATGATTTTGTAATTTATAAATTTATAAAATTATACTGTATATTTTTTTTATCTAAACTTCACGGGCATCCGCAAACTGTCAGCATTTTCCGGAAGATCGGAAGGATTGCTTTTTTCAAAAACTAATTCGCCATCGTCTGTCGCAGGTGTTTCGAACGTTAAAGTGGAACTGAAAGGTACAAACTCTTCGGTCATCCATTCCCCTTCTGCTTTTGCTATACCAACCGCTATTTCCTGACCTTCATTGTCATAAAGCCGCACCGGAAAATCAGCTTCAAAAAACCAGGTGCCAAGGGCTTTACCACTAACTTCAAATGGACTTACTATGACCTGATTTGCCTGCGGATTATCAATAACTATTGAATCGGATTTTTCATTTTCAAGATCATTGACTTGCGGTACGGAAATATTTTGCTTATAAAAGTAAAGACCCAAGACAACGATTATTATGACGGTTAGCAGAATTATTACTTTCTTGTTCATGATTTTATGATACTTGAAAATAAACTAATTTTCCCCTTGAAACGTGAATGTCTGAAGAGTATATTACTCACTTAATGGCAGAGGCACACCGGATATGTCCTGAAATCCAAACTCATATTAATCAATGGATGCAAACGGCTTATAATGATGGTCTTGGACTTTTTAACTCTCTTCAACTTCATCACCAAGCTCTGGCCGGATCCGCAGATCAAACGCATCGATACGGTAGAATTCCCAATCAAAAAGAACCGGTTTTGAATGTTCCGGAAATCGATTCCCCTGCATTGGGTACGCTCATGCCAACAACATACCAGGGTTTTATGATCTCTGCACGCTGGCCGCAGCTTGCCCGTGAACACGTGCGAGGCAGCCGATTTTATCGTCATACTATGTCAAACAAACTGTCAGGAGAGCTTGGTAAAAACCGCAAACCGTCGCAGAGTCCGCAAAAAATTGAATCCCCCGAGCGTTACCTACTTGCATGGAATCATGCGAGAGCAGTGCTTGGGCTTTTACAGAGTCACACAGTTCTTGGTACGGAAAGATTGGGAATATTACTTGAAGACGCAGGTTTATATGATGGGGAACAAGGAGATTCTATCGAATCATTTTTAGACGAACTGTTTGACGCACAACCTACCACCTCTACTCAATCGCTTGATAGCGTAAGCTGGACAGGTGACGGTACAACAGAAAGTGTAGTTAAAGAAGTTGTTCGTTTAAATAGATTAGTAAGAACAGCACTTACAGAACCAGATATTTTGAAAGCCCATGAAGTGCAGCGGGGTCATCAGTTTTTTACGGTCGGTCAATCGTTTTGGAATAATGTTGCTCTTGCCGGCGCAGATCTGGCGTCTTTCTACGAGAGAGTTGAATATGATGCTGCTAAATCTGTGTTTTGATAACTCATCAGATATCAAATACCTGACTGTAGGTAAACTGCGTTTCCTGTTCATTCATCTGGCGTAAGACCGCACGAAGATGATCGGATTCCATTGAAACTGTCCCGTCATCATTCAAAGTATATGGAAGCTCAAGTCTGCCCGCCACTCGCATGACATCACGTATATATTGTCTTTCGTGATCATATGTATCTTCATGACAATGACCACCTATCGCACAGGCATTACAAATGGCGTCTCTTGCTGCGTGGATTTGCACCTCACCTTGTTTCAATCGGTATAAACCCATCAGTGCCGATGTAAAATCCCTTGCAATACTGGGAATCCTGGTCCTATCGGTGCCGACAATATCTACATAAGTTTCTCGGTTTGTAGGATCTTGCTCGATAAGCGTACTCAAATTCCACAATATACCCTGCATCTGAGCCCTGACTTGAGATTCAGCGATCGATCTTGCTTCATAAGGAGTATATCCTGCCTGTTCACAGGCCATGTGAGTTTGATCTATTTGAAGAAGATAGTCGAGATGGTGTCCGCGGATACCGGCTTCTGGCATATCGTAAGTATTATATTACTTCACTTCACTATATCCTCAATCTCAGCATTTCTAAAAAGTATTGTGCGATTAGTAGTTGCGGTCAGTCCTTTATTTGGGCCTATCTCAAATCCTAGATAGATCACTTCTACATTTCTCTTCCTTACTTCTTTTATTGCAGGCTGTAAATCAGAATCTGAACTACAAAGCACAACAGTCTTCACCATACCGTCGCATGCCATCGAAACCATATCGACGGCAATTCTGACATCAACACCTTTTTCTTTAAAAATAAGTTTTCCGTTAATCTTTTGTCCTCTGACATTTCCAGCAATAACGAAATCGAATCCTTGTTTTATGAGGTTATTTCGCAGTTTACGTTGAAATCTTATCAACTTTTCAGATTTATTTTTTGTTTCAGGATAAAAATGTAATTTTGCCGCATAGAAAATTTTTTTATCAGGTTTGAAATCTGTCAATGGTTTTTTGAAGAGTTCATCAAAATGAAGAGTAGAAATGTCAAATTGATTTATATCCAGTTTACGTTCTTTTATCACATCCTCCAACTTATGAATAAAATTTTCTCCGTCTATGAAAAGAATAGTTTTCATATTATGTAATTATACATAAAAAAACCTCAGCGGGCTTTCGCACAGGCTGAGGTGTTTATGAACAAATTATATTAAAGTTATCATGTGTTGTCAATGGAAACTGACCGATTATTATTATGCAACAATATATTTGTTAATAAACAGTCAACATTGTGTCCGCGGATACCGGCTTCTGGCATATCGTAAGTATTATAACGCTTGTACGACCGATTCTTAACTTATTTCTAAAATCTTTCACCCTAATGAGGCCGAAGGCTAATCCAGCCTCAGGGAGAGTAAAGGATCAACAGTAGGCGTATATCCCTGATCTTTTGCAGATTGCATATAATCGGCGATGCACTGTTTATCAAACGCTCCGCCGACAACTACCGGCTTCTGTACTTCGGGTGGAATAAATATAAGTTCATTATCTACAAACCTGACATCGATACCGGCTTCTACAAGGGATTGAATATGATTCTGAATCCGCGCCGCATCCTGAATGGTTATTTCATCCGCGCCCTTTTTTCCGTCAATTACCCTGCCAAGTGAATCGCGGTGTACAATGTCGACAATGTTTTGCCGATATTGTTCGGTGTTGAAAAAAGAGTTTATGTTTTCGCTGTGCATATTTTCATTATAATATCATGCCGACATATCTATTCATAAAATCTTAAAAAAAGTTAATTTATTATCTGCAGTTAATAGTAATCATGTCCGCGGATACCGGCTTCTGGCATATCGTAAGTATTATAACGGGTATTTTGGAGGGTGAGAAGATGAGGAAAAGATTTGGATTGGCATTAAAAATTAAAACAAATTCTATAAGATATATATAATTACATAATAATTTTATCTTTGTAAAATCCTGACGTTTTAATACTAATATGTGTTAAACTACTATAAGTAGATTACATGCACAAAAATATTATCTTAATTATTTTAGTTCTTCTTCAATTTCCTCTCACTGTATCAGCTCATCCAGGAAATACTGCTTCAGATGGTTGTCATTACTGTAGAACTAACTGTGACAAATGGGGTGTGCCGTGGAATGAAAGACATTGTCATGGAGGCGGATCTGCTCCAGCTGTAATATACGAATCACCTTCCAATACTCCAATTCCGCTACCTACCTGGACACCAGCGCCAACATGGACACCTCGTCCTACCAATACTCTTATACCAACAAGAACACCTACGCCAAGCATAACATTAACACCTACTATTACATCAACCCCTTCAATTACTCAAACACCTATCCCTACTAAAACGCCATCAATTACACCTACCAATGTTCCAGAAGTAAAAGGACAATCTACAGGTGGAGGTTTTTGGGGATGGATATTTGGCTTATTTGGATTCAAATGAAGCCATACTTTATATTTAAAGCCTCGAGAATCCAAAATCAGCACCAATAGGTTTTAAAGAATTATTTTCTACCATCGCAACTCCAGTTTTTAGATCATTAATAAAGCCTATATATTCGATATCTGATGGTTTTTTTGAGATAGCCAATATTTTAAATTTATCTTTAAAGTCAAAATTATTATCTGAGATGTATTTTCTAACTTCAAAGTAGTTATATTCAAATAATTGGATCAGGCCTTTTCTTGCCTGACTCTTAAAATTATTATTTTCTATACTTTTTACATCAAAAAGAAATGATCTGTTTTCATTGTGTGCAAATAAATCAACATATTTATTAGATAACGTTCTATAGCCTTTTTGTATAAATAAATCAATTAGTTGTTGAAGAATTGTTGAATGTACAGTTTCTGCACGAGAAAGTAGTTCGTTATCTTTTGTATAAATTTTTTTTCCTCTATTGATGGTTCTTACCTTCACACTATCAAAAATTTCAAGTGTAGTTGAATGACGTAAAGTTTCTGACGCCTTTTTTACTTCTCTCAACTTTGTAGGTTTAGAAGATTGTATATCGGTATCGTCTTCCTGCCCAACGTATCTATACAAAAGTCTTTTATCATAAAGAATTTGTTTAGCAACTTCGATTGAAACAGCTGAAAAACTACCCATTTGTGGAAATCCTTTAACTTTTGAAAGGGGAATATAATTAGTAAGCAGATGATTGATTAATGCATACGTTTGACTTTTATTATCAAGGTTGGGACTTTCCCATCGTTGTTTATCAGGTAAGTCTGAAAATAAATAAATTTCAGAAAATGGTACTAATAATGGCCATTTGTTGATTTGTTCTTTTATCTCGTGGATCCACAATAAGCTATTCTTAATTGAAAAATGCGAACCTACGACTCCTATTCCAATGATTCCTGAATGAGCATTGCTAAACAAAGAACTTCCCATTCCTGTACTATGAATAAAGAAGATGTCGCCGGTCTGAATCTCATTCCATCTATTCTTATACTTTTCTTCAAGCCCCCATGTCATATACTTTATCGCGGTTAACCAGTTTTCTGGTGGACCAGTAAATCTGAAAAAATTCTTTGCAGTTAAAAAAGGAGTTATATTCATATCAATAATTTATTGTATTTTGTTGATTTTCCTTTTGACTTCTCAATAGGATATTTTTTTTTTTTTTATTTATTTTTATTTTTAATAGCTTCTTCTATGTCGTTCTGTAAATCATTAGCCAACAATATCAAAAAATTCATTGTGTCCGCAATTTCATCTGCAATCTCTTCCTTATAATTTTGTTTTTGGAGTTCTTTTTTTATTTCTTTTCTTTCTTTCCATAAAAAAAGCTCCAATAATTCTGATGCTTCAATTACTATTGCTTCAGAAAGGCTTTTAGGGTCATGAAACTTTTTCCAATTTCGTTCTTTGCGAAAGGATTTTAAGTGCGTAAGAATATTTTGAAAATTTTTGTTGATCATGACAACCTATTATAGCACTGGTCTAATCCGAATAATAATTAAACTCTTATTCTTGCCAAAAAATACTATAAGTGATATCATATCCCACAAAGACAATCTAAATACAATTCTATGAAAGAATTTTCACCACAAGAAATACAGGGCGCGAAGTCATATTTTGAAGGCCAGCAATTTCCGGTTACTTCGAGTCAGCTTGGAGATTTTAGTACGCGATTTTATACACTTCCGCAAGCTTTGGAACCGCGTCTTCCCGATTTTGCGTTTCGTATGACCGGACCCAGTGAAGAAGGAGTCACTGAAGGAATATATGGAGTAAGTGAATCTGTGCCTGAACCTCTTCGTCCTTGGTGGGCGCTTCATGAACTGGTAGAATTTGAACTTCTCGGAATAGATGCCAAAGATCGTTGTGCCCGTGCAGAAGCGACGGTATTACAGTCTATAACCCCTGAACTGCGGGCGGATTACATCATCCGACGTACGGATTTTTTTAAAAATCTGATTGAATATTTTCATAAAAATCAAGGTCCATACACAGAAGCGGATATAGAAGAAGCTATGGAAACGCTGAAATATCTAGGACAGGAAGATAAATATCTCATAAAACTTGTAGCTGAGTCTGATCAGACTCCAGTTCTCTTTATTCATGCTGCCGATTTGTGTATAAATATGGTAAAAAGACTAGCTGCTGATGGATTATTACCACAGGATGATTCACCGATGATACTCGAGGCAATGATGCCTGAAGTAGTCGCCAACTCTGTCGAATCCATCGGGAAAAGAGTGGAACAGGAACCGGATATCGAACCTGAAGTGACCATACATGCCTTCCAAACTCCGACACATACGGTTTTTCAGATTCTTGACAACGGCACCGGATTCCCGCCCGAACTTTTGGACAAGGTGGGTAAAACTATTATTGTCAGTGATAAAAAAGATGAGGTCAGTAAACAATTCCGTTTGGGAGGTGCCGGTAGCTTCTTATATACTGCGGGAATATTCTGCAAACAAAAAGGTTGGGATCTGCAAATAGGAAACAGAACAACTTCTCCCGGTGCAATAATCAGTATTTCTGTGCCGAGAACTGATAGAAACACTTCATAAAAAAGTAAACCTTTGCAGTTTTAAAAATTTGACTAATGCAAAACTGTTTTGTATACTATTTCTATCACGATGACTGGATAGGCCTAAGGTTTCGACCGACCGCCGATGCCAGTCTTTTTTTGTTTAAATTCCAAACTACCTTTTAATTGATCAGCTCTAATAACAAATCCTGAAAATGGCTTGAATAATTTAGAATAATGTTTGTTTGGCGTAAAAAGATGTAAGAGCTTCTTTTTCTGAGTTAAATATTCCACCAAACATAAAAAGTAATATTATACTAAAATTTAGTTTAAGATGGATTTTCGGTGTTAAAGGATAGGTATGAACCTAGTTCAAATGAAAGGTGGAACATTTGAAGGTGGAACATTTGCACAAGCTCTGCTTAATTTTGGGAGTTTAAAGGAAAGGTGGGATTTAAATAGCTCTTGTAAGTTAAATTTATGGGGTTACTGTGAGGCTTGTTTTAGAAACTGACTGATGGGTATTTTGCAGGAAATAATTGACTTCATACTTTCCGGGAGGAGCCTTACCAATGCTGAAGGTGCAGAAGCCACTTTCCAGTGGGCTGGTTGACGGATTTACCTGGGAACAATTCGCAACAAAACTCCAGCCAT
>CAYNLS010000004.1:0-21190 GCA_964398125.1 uncultured Gammaproteobacteria bacterium | reverse complement strand
TGTGCTGTCGCGACTGCTTGACCTGCGGCGCGAGCGGCAGAGCGAGCCGGACTATCTTCCCCGACTTCACGAGCGGCGGCATGAGAATCAAGAGAAGCTTTGCGTATGACTGACATTTTAAAAACTCCGGTTTTCATCCACTGTTTAAGAGTATCGATTGCCACTCTTGGACGATGATCATCAGGATATTTTTCTTCAAAGTAGTGCATGACTCTTTCAGTACAGTCAATCGCCCATCGCGCTAATATTTTCTGATCAGTTTTACTCACAAGATCCCGCATCTCTTTGTCTTCATGGGTGATTGAGAATTTTGATGGTTTCATATGAGTTAAATAGTTAGCGAACAATAATCGAAACTATTTTTTATTAGAAAATCTATGTCCACAAACTAAATTACAATAAGATTTAGTGTCACTTTTTTATATTTTCTTTTATTTTTTTAGAAAGTGCATTTAATTTCCTTATATAAAAATTGTCTTCTGAGGTTGGCTTTTCTGGTTCACGTTCAATCCAATAATCAATTATTGTTACCATAATTCTTCTAAATGATCTTATTTTTCTTTTGATTTCCTTATTGTTGTCTTTTAATTCGCTCAGCTCTCTATAATAAACTCTTTGATGAGAAAACCAATTTCTTAAATCATTAATTTTTCTTATTTCATCTTTTATTTCGTGAACAAATTTATTTTTTTTGGCTAATTTAAGCTTTCTAATTAAATCAGTTTCTAAAAGAATATCATTTAGTGCATTACTTAAAACAAGAACCTCATTTTCTGATAACTTCTTAGAAATCGGATTGACTATTTGCTCTATTAAGACAATATCTAGTAGGAAATCTGTTAAATTATATGATTCGAAAGTAACACTACGCAATTCCTCCATACCAGAAGGGAGAACGACGTTATCTAAAAAATATTTACCTATAGACATTTTCATGATCATGAAGGATCAAATTTAATAGAGACTGACAATTATTACAAAATTTTTGCGGAGAGGGTGGGATTCGTCCCGATAAAGCGGTGGGGGCGAGATTCGAACTCGCGATGGTATTGCTACCATACTGGTTTTCAAGACCAGCTCGTTAGGCCACTCCGACACCCCACCACGCTATCGGGATTCAAGACCGACGCACTAGGCCACTATGCGACCTCTCCTGTATTTCCGCCAAAGGCGGATCGGCCTTTGGCCGAAGCTTTTAGCGATTAGCTGTTAGCTATTAGATATTTGATTTTACTTTTCTTATTAAGCCATTTAATAGCTTTCCGACTTCATTTACCTGTTCTTCGATTATTTTATCTTCTTTCTTATAAAGCAATTTAATAATCTTTGAACATGCTAATGTCTCAAATAATGATTTTCTTGATATATATAAATATCTTTTAAACTCTTTATCGTTTTCTGCTCCGGATCCTTCTGCTATATTTATTGGGATTGAAGTTGCCGCTCTTCTTAATTGATCCTTCAATCCAAAGTCATTAAGTTTTTCCGAAAATATATAAATTTTTTTTACTAAATCTAATGACTTGTTCCAAACGATCAAATTTTCAAATCTATACATATTGCTAATCGCTAATAGCTATAAGCTAACAGCTAAAACATGAGACCCGGAGGGGAATCGAACCCCTGCAATAAGAGTTTTGCAGACTCCTGTGTTACCACTTCACCACCGGGTCATATCAATGACCTATTTTACCTTATAAAGCGATAAGTTCCAATACAAGAGCTTGATATAGCGCCATGCTTCTGTATACACTGATACTTATGAAATTTTGGCATCATTACCGATATAAAAATTTAACCTTGGTTACCATAAGTATTATTGTTGCTTTTTTTCTCTTGCAAAATGAGATATTCCATAATCTACTTTTACATCTAGGAGGATGGGGATACTTAGGAGCATTTCTAGCCGGAATTATGTTTGTTTCCATGTTTACAGTTTCAATTGGTACAGTTGTCCTTTTTATCCTTGCAGATAACCACCTATCTCTTCTCGAGATAGCTGTTTTTGCGGCAGTTGGAAGCGTTGTAAGCGATTTCATTATATTTCAATATATAAGAAGTCGTGGGCTTATTGACGAGGTTAAAAATTTATTTGACTTCATGGGTGGAGAAAAACTAAATCACTTGCTAAATACAAAGTATTTTAGCTGGACTTTACCAGTCATAGGCGCAATCATCATCGCTTCACCTCTCCCGGATGAAGTTGGAGTAAGTTTGATGGGAATTTCGCATATGCGACCGTCGCGATTCCTTTTGCTGTCATTTGGTCTCAATTTCACCGGAATTTTGATCATCATCACTGCCGCAAGAATAATCTAAATGATACATGATAAGAGCTTTATCATCGACTATAATATAGTCATGAAAAAAATCACCGTCAAATCTCCGGCAAATATTGCTTTCATAAAATACTGGGGGCAAACAAAAAAAAATATTTATATTCCTCGAAATGACAATATTTCAATGACTTTGAGCAATTGTCAAACTATTACAACAATTCAACGCGATCCGAACCTGAAAGAAGATATTATCGAGATTCAAAAAGGTGATAAATATTCACCACTTCTCAAAGATACTCACAAAGGAAGAAATGCTTATGAACAAATAAATCGTATCCGCAAACTGGCAAAATCTAAAGATAAAGTACATATCCGCTCAAAAAATACTTTTCCCTCAGACGCAGGTATAGCTTCATCGGCATCCGGTTTTTCCGCACTCACCGGTGCTTTACTCCTTGCTTTTGATCAAAGAAAAATATTTGAAGATAAAAAAGAATTTTCCAAAGAAGTCCGTCTCTGCGGTTCTGCATCAGCCGCGCGAAGTGCTTACGGTGGATTTGTAGAACTTAAAACAGGAAATTCCCATGATGAAAGTTATGCGGTACAAATAGGTGATGAAAAACATTGGGATTTGGTAGATATTGTCGCGATTGTCAGTAGTGAAAAGAAAAAAACTTCATCCTCACAAGGTCATGCCGCAGTTGATAGCAGTCCTTATTACAAAACGCGTCTCGTAGAAATGCAATCACGCATAAAATCTACACGCGTCTCAATTCGTGAAAAAAATATTCGTAAACTTGGTATTGCTACTGAAGAAGATACGATATCTTTACACATTATCATGATGACTTCAAAACCTCCAGCATATTATTGGGAGCCGGGGACAATCGCAGTGATGAAAGCCGTGATAAACTGGCGGGAAAAAGTAGGTTTACAAGCATATTTTTCGATAGACGCAGGCGCCAATGTCCACGTGATTTGCGAAAAAAAAGATGCGAAAAAAGTTGAAAAAAGACTTAAAACAATATCATATGTTAAATCAACAACTTACAATGAGCCTTCTGAAGGTACGCATGAAATAGATACGCACTTATTTTAACTGATGTCATCCCCGACTCCGATCGGGGATCCAGTAGATTCCCGTTTTCACGGGAATGACAAGACATAACATATGAATATCACTTTACTAAAACTTGGCGGCTCTTTGATCACCGATAAATCCAAGCCTTACACCGCCAAACCCGAAATCATTCGAAAAGTCTTTTTAGAAATCAAGGAAGCTTTGCAAAAAAAGCCGGATCTAAATCTTATCATAGGTCATGGAGCCGGTTCTTTCGCCCACCAATCCGCAAAAAAATACAAAACAATAGATGGATTTAAAAATGAAAAAGGAAAATTCGGCGCTTGTTTTGTACACGCCGACGCGATGAAACTTCACGAAATAGTACTTACGGAATCTATGAAACTTGGATTGCCGATTTTTTCACTGCAACCTGCTTCGTTTTTAATGACAAAAAATAAAAAAATAAATCATATGAATTTTGAAATACTTGAAACAGTTCTTAAAAAGAAAATGATTCCGATGATTTTCGGTGATGTCATCATCGATACTCAAATTGGTGCCACTATATATTCAACGGATAAAATATTTTCGGTGCTAGTAGATTATTTTCTAAATAAAAATAGCACTATAAATCAAATCATCCATGCGGGAAATTATGATGGAGTGTATGATCAAGATGGAAAGGTGATTAAGAAGATTACTAAAGAAAATTATTCACAAGTTTTAAAGAAGATTAAACAATCAAATAACATTGATGTGACAGGTTCTATGCAGGGAAAAATCAGCGAAGCCATGAATAATGCGAAAAAAGGTGTAAAAACAATGTTATTAAATGGCGCAAGAACTTACAATATCACGAGTACTCTACTTAAGAAAAAAGTAATTAGTACGACTATCATATAAACTAATTACTATATTCTTGACAAACATTAACTCCTTCACGTATTCTAAAGATATCAGTTATTATTTCTCTTAAAGTTCATGGCAAAATCACAAAAACCTGAAGAAAGTGTCATCATCCAGGCAGGTGTAATTTTCATTATTGTTTCGGCAATAGCACTTTTCGCCTACGCCTTCTCACGAAGCCCTTTTAACTAATGATATAATGCTTTTGTGAAAACAAAATCTGTCATAGAAACCTCTGCAGGGGGAGTTGTTTATCGATTAATTGATGGGAAGCGGCATTGGCTAATCATTCAACACAATGGCGCCAAACACTGGGGATTTCCGAAAGGCCACGTAGGAGATAAAATTGATAATGAAGGCCTTGAAGATGCTGCACTCCGCGAGGTTGCTGAAGAGGGTGGTATCGAAGCAAAAATAGTGAAGGATGAACCTTTCAACAATTCTTATTTTTATACTTTAAAAGGCGCTCCTAGAAAGAAAACTGTTTACTACTTCTTGATGGAGTATATTTCTGGTGACACAAAAAATCATGATTTTGAAGTACAAGAAGCAAAGTTTGTACCGGAAGAAGAAGTCTTAAATATTCTGACTTACAAAAACGACAAAAAGATATTGGAGCAAATTCTTGCAAAACTGAATAACTAAATTTCTTGAGCGGTGGAAGGGATTTGAACCCTCGACCTCTTCCTTGGCAAGGAAGCATTCTACCACTGAACTACCACCGCTGACTTCATTTGTCTCGCCGAAGCTTTACGCGAAGGCGGACCGCAATTATGGCAACAGTATAACAAAATCTGCCCTGTAACTCAATTCATTGACAACAAGCACTTTAGTTGCAATAAATGACAATGTATGGAAAAATTTGATGATGGATAAAAATTCCGCAAGTCAGCTCTTTGACGATTTATATAAGAATATCGACGGGTATGCGATATCAAGAATTGCTCAGCAAAAACTAGATTATTACTACGATGCAAACATCTATGGTGAAGTTGAGTTTGAAAATTTCTACAAAATTCTCTCTATCACCAAACCTAAAGTAAATGAAGTTTTTTATGATCTTGGATCTGGTACAGGTAAGGCCGTGGTCATTGCTTCCCTTTGTTTTCCGTTTTCTCGATCTATTGGAGTTGAATATTTAAAGGAATTATATGAAACATCGGCAGAAGTTCTTAAAAAAATGCAAAGACCTAATATACAGTTTTTCCAAAATGATTTTAATACCTATGATTTTAGTGATGGAGATGTGATTTATATGAACTCGTATTATTTTTACTATGAAATGTACGATCCTGCATTTATGAGAAAAATACAATCAATAAAAGATGGAACACGCCTAATATTTGTGCAAACGCCAATAATTGCTCCTTTCTTAAAAAAAGTACATGAAGCCTCCTATGAATTTTCTTGGGGAGACGCACCAGTATATATTATGGTTAAAGAATCAGTTGAATAGATTGTGCCGAGAGCGTGAGTCGAACACGCATCTGAGGTTTTTCAGACCCCCGCCGTGACCACCTTGGCTATCTCGGCAATATGTTCACAATTATAACAGTGGATCTGGAAGGAGTCGAACCTTCTCCTGTACTTTATAAGAGCCCCGTTCTAACCGTTGAACTACAGATCCAATTGACAAACTAAAGACTCCCAAGAAAATCCCTGAAAGTTATTTGAAATTATAATACAGTTCACGTCAAGAAGAAAGCCTAAAACACTTAAATGAAGCTATTAGATTTTTTAAATAATTATCTCTCCATCACTGGACTCTCTTTAATCATAATTTCACTTTCTGTCGTTGTTGGCGTAAGCTCGTCTGCTTCCTCTAGGTCGTTTTGATTCTCTTTTACTTGGAAAAATCCTTCCGCAACCATGGTTTTTAGCTGAGCCATCTGTCTGTAGAGATAATATTCTCCTGCTGCAAGCATCAGGAATCCAAGAACGGAAACTGTCACGATCATCATCATGTGGTTTCTAATGTAAGCCGCAATTTGATCATTCATAATTTATCACCTGCCTAGTATTTACGAAAAATAAGGTACCTAATACATGTATAGCAGAAAACGCACTGATAAATCAAGTTTGGTCAATAAAGTGGACGAAATTAAGGTGGACCGTGGGAGAATCGAACTCCCGTCTTCGCAATGCGAATGCGATGCATTACCACTGTGCTAACGGCCCTATTTAGTCGTTAGTCGTCAGACTTCAGTCATCGGTCTTTAGTTCAAATAAAATACAAAGTCTGAAGTCCAACGTCTGACGTCTAAAGTCTAACTTTGTGTCCTCGGGCAGAATTGAACTGCCATCATAGGCTTCGGAAGCCCACATTCTATCCGTTGAACTACGAGGACATTCCGAGAACCAGTAGAAGTATTATACCAAGTACGATGCGATACCATCCAAAAAACGAGAGTGAATGATTTTGCAGAAATTGGATCAGCCATTTCACGCCGACATATGCACTTACAAAAGCAACTAGAAATCCGACTAACAATATTCCCAATTTATCAGTACTTTCAAAAACTACTTCTTGCATTTTATAAAGATCGTAAAATGAGGCAGCAAGAATGGTCGGCACTGAGAGCATAAACGAGTATTTGGCAGCTTCGCTTCTTTTATAACCAAAAAAAATCATTCCGACAATCACAGCACCCGCTCGTGAAACTCCGGGAAGAATTGAAAATGACTGTATCACACCTATCAAGATTGCCTGGTTGTAGGTTAATTTTGTGATATTTTTCTCAAGCTTCAGCCATTTTTTTTGAATTAAGTATTCAACGACTAGAAAGACAATACCAACTAATATAAATGCAATCGTAATCGTTTGGGTACTTTCAAAAAAAACACTTTTAATGATTTTGTACATGAGGAATCCGACAATCGCAGTTGGGACAAAAGATAATATCAACTTGATAATAAGCTCACGATCTTTCAGCACTTCTTTAAAATATAGAAAAATTACAGCCAGCACTGCCCCACCCTGAATAAAAACTTCGAATAACTTAGTGAAATCGTTTTGCATCAAACCTAAAAATCTACTAGACCAAATGAGATGAAAAGTTGAGGAAATGGGGAGAAACTCGGTTATCCCCTCAACAATACCCAAGATTAGTGATTGAAAGAGATTCATATATTTTATACTTCTAACTTCATGATTATTTTTGTTCTAATCCTGGTAAAGATGAAGGATCTGAACATATTTTATCGAACTCTTCGCTTCCAGCTCGGATTTGCCTACATCTATCAAGATCAATTTTTCCGATTAGATCAGTTATGCTTTCTAATCCAAACCTTTTATAAAGCCCATGCATAATTTTAATTACTCCGATTGCATATGGACCCCCAAACATATGTGAGGACATAGCAGCGTCTAGATGATAGATACGTAAAGCATTAACTAAATATTTTAATCTATTGGCCTTGTATCTTTCTAATATTGATGCGCGAGTTGAATCTCCAGCCGTTTTCATTTCTTCTATCTGTTTTCCAACTAAATATAGCTCTCCAAGTGTGGCTGCCCCCTCGGTAACAGCAGAAAAAAGTGAAACACCTTTACCTTTGTTTGACGGTGTCTTATCTTTTAAACTACGTACTTTTTCATAGGACATATCTTCATCTGCTTGCATATCAGAATAATCAGTCATAAAAAATTTCATCTGACCAACTTTTTCTGCATGTGCTTGATGTAAAAATTCGTGCTGAATAGCCAATCGTATCAATGCTTCTTGCTCTGCAGTAAATGCTTCTCCATTTTCAACCAAATCTTTTGGGATACGTATCGAAATATAGTGTTTTTTCCCGTACTTTCCTAAATACTCACCTCCGTCAACAACATGATTATCCTCTCGTCTACCAAATCCAGGCAAAATAAAAAAGTGTGTTGCTTCATCTGGTAGTGCTTGAGGAATGTATTTACCAATATCATTTCTTGATTCGACAACAATCCTGTCAAAGGCTATTTGTTTTTCCGGTGCAAATTTCAGTTCTGTATCTTTTTGTTGTTCAGGTAACTGCCAATTTTGCGTAAGTGACAAATGTTTTACATCAAGGACTTGAAACCAATTTTCTCCAATTATTTGATCGCCTGTGCCTTCGCTCATATCATTTGTCGAATATTGGGAAATTCTTTGAGAATTCTCTCTCTAATTTTTTTACTACTCTCAATATAAATATTCACATCACCTTGAACTCTCTCAAAAGTTTTAACTTTTTCTCCACCCTTATCAATCGCATACATGAAACCTTGATACTTTCTTTCCTTTTCATCTTCGATTTCTACATCTTCTTTTCTATACCAATTTGGATATCTCTCATTATAGCATTCTGGATTCCCGCTTCCGCGGGAATGACTCATTACAAAAAATCGTACGCAATCATATTATGTATAATATCTATTAATGAAAATCGCATTAGTGCACGATCAGCTTCAGGAGTTCGGTGGCGCCGAACGCGTCCTTGTTGCGCTAAAAAACATATATCCGGAAGCCGACGTTTACACTTCTTTTTATAATCCCGAAGCACTGGGAATTCATGCTAAACATTTTAAGGACTGGAAAATACATACTTCGTGGGGTGATCGAGTGCCGTTTTTCCGAAAACTTTACTCCCCACTTCGTTTTTTGATCTTTTATATCTGGGAATCATTTAATTTTAATAAATATGACCTTGTGATTTCCTCATCAGGTTCGTATATGTCCAAAGGAGTAATAACGAGACCCGAAACGGTTCATGTTTGTTATATGCATCATCCGCCTCGGTATTTATATGGTTACGAAACTGCGATTGAATGGCAAAAATATTGGCCTGTTCGCATTTATGGCAATCTGATAAATCATAAACTTAGAATCTGGGATTATTTATCATCTCAAAGAGTCGACTATTTTATCGCAAATTCGCAGGAGACGAAAAAAAGAATTGAGAAATTTTATAGACGGGATGCAAAAGTGTTTTATCCACCTGTAAATATTCCTGAAAAAATGCCAAATTACCAGCAACCAGAACGTGCATACTTTGTGACTACTTCGCGACTTGCACGTGCAAAACACGTTGAAGTGCTTATAAAAGCCGCGAACAAAGAAAAATTTAATTTGAAAATTATTGGCACCGGTCGAGATGAAGATTATTTGAAAAGTATTGCCGGAAAAACAGTCAAATTTCTTTCAAATTTAAAAGATGAAGAGTTTAAAGATATTTATAAAAGCGCCAAAGCCTTTCTTTTTGCATCAGTTGATGAAGAGTTTGGCATCGCTCCAATTGAGGCCATGGGATATGGTATTCCAGTAATCGCCTATGCTTCTGGAGGTATGAAAGAAACCGTGATCGAGGGTAAAAACGGATATTTATACCACACACTCAATGAAGAATATCTTGTGAATAAAATAAAAATGCTGAATTCTCTTTCAAAAAATGAATATCTGATGATGCGAACGAATGCTTTTAAATCAGCCGAGCAATACTCATTTGAAATATTTAAGAATAGCATCACTTCCTACATCAATTCTTTATTATTTTAACGTTATACGTTACAAGTTTCGCATTACACGAAAAATGCCCGAACTACCTGAAATTGAATCTATAAGAATGTATCTTGACTCGCATATTGTTGGTAAAACTTTACACGATGTGGAAATCCTTGAAAAGAAAATGTTTTTTGGTGATCCCAAAAAAATCACGGGTAAAAAAATTGTAGCGGTACTTCGCAGCGGCAAAGTGCTCACAATACAGTTTGAAAATAAACTTTACCTGAGTTCTCATCTGAAACTTTCAGGACAGATTTTATATTCGTCCAACCGAGACAAAGCTGTTTTTAAAAACATAATTCCCCGAGCAAATACAAACAAAATGCCGGGAAAAACCACACGGATAATTTTGAACTTCGATGACAATTCGGTTATTTATTTTAATGATCTTCGCAAATTCGGCTGGATGTAACTTTCTGACAAACCTGCGCATGCAAAAGGCACCGATGTTTTATCGCAAGATTTTACTTTTAAATACTTTGAAAAAGCGATTGCAAAAACTGCAAGACCAATCAAAGTCGTCCTCATGGATCAGGAACGCATGGCGGGGATCGGAAATATTTATGCCAATGATGCTTTGTGGCTCGCAAAAATCCATCCTGCAAGAAAAAGCAACTCACTAACAAATGATGAGAAAAAAATTCTTTATAAATCTGTTTTAGAAATTATTAAAGAAGGAGTCAGACGCAAAGGTTCATCTGCCCATGACGAACTTTACCTAATGCCAGATAGCTCAAAAGGATCTTATCAAAATCACTTCAAAGCTTATCACCAACATGGAACTCCGTGTAAAAGATGTAAAACTATTATGAAACGAATGGAACTTGGCGGCCGGGGAACATTCTTCTGTCCGAAATGTCAACTTAAAATTTGAGCGAAGTAACCAAAATTTGCGAGATACCACGCAACATGCCACTCACGACTCTACAAAATAACGGGACAACTTTGCTTGGAATCGAGTAAATTTTCGGTTACGAGCGAAAAAAAATATAATTGTTTTAATTACTCGTAACGAATAGCGTCTATTGGCGACAAGTCTGCGGCTTTTTTGGCAGGAAATACTCCAAAGATTATCCCTATTCCGGATGAAACTCCAAGTGCCAATACCACAGAAAATGTATCGATGTATGCCGGAAAAAGCGGCTGAACAAAAAATACAATTATGTAAGCAAGAGTAAGACCGGTAATTCCTCCAAAAAGTGAAAGTATTATTGATTCAACCAAGAATTGTGACAGAATATCAAATTTCCGTGCGCCAAGTGCGCGGCGAATACCGATCTCTTTGATCCTCTCAGTAACAGTCACGTACATAATGTTCATGATCCCTATCCCGCCCACAAGCAAAGAAATCGCAGCGATCGCGATAAGCACAGTATTTACGATTGAAAATATTGAAGAAATTGTACTTATGAGATCCTCTTGCTCAACTATAGAAAATTCGTCCTCCTCAAAATTTTCAAGCATGGTTTTTTCAACAACCCGCTTCATCTCAGGAATATCGGCTTCATTTCTAGCCTGCACATAAAAAGCCATCATGATTTTGCTCGTGTTAAATACATATGCAGTTTTATAAGGCATGTACACTGCATTATCAAGATCTTGACTCGTAAGCCCTCCACCTTTGCTTTCTGTTATACCAACGACTTTAAATGATTGATTTTCAATCTTTACCGATTGTCCAAGCGCCTTTTTTGCCGATCCAAAAAGTTTTTCTCCTAGCTTTGGCCCGATGACAACTATCTTTGACCGTTTGTCTACATCTCGATCGGTAAATAATTTTCCATACTCTGCTTTTTGATTAAAGGCGATAAAGATATCCGCAGTGCTTGCATAAACTTCGGAATATTTGGAATCTTTGGCGCTTGAAACCGTGAATGAACGAGAATAAAGTGGTACGACAGTTTTAATAAGCTTGATTCTTTTTAATTTTTGAAAATCTTGTTCGCTAAAATTTATCCGTCCAAAAGCAGGTCCGCCGCTTGTGAAACCTTCCTCAATATTTCCAGGAAGCACCGTGACCAGATTACTTCCCAGTAACTCAAATTGTTGTTGGATATATTTTCTAAGCCCAAGTCCCGCCGCCGTAAGCAAAACAACAGCTAAAACGCCAATAAGAATTCCCAGCGATGTCAAAAAAGTGCGTCCTTTATTTCGAGAAAAATCGAACAAGGCGGATTTTAATGTAAAAATTATATATTCCATTCTTCTTATAACCCTAACTACTAACTACTTCCTACTAGCTACTAATTATCTTTCCATCAACAATATGTATCTTGCGTTTAGTTTTTTCGGCAACATCGTGTTCATGAGTCACTATGAGAACCGTAATGTTTTCTTTTTCATTCAACTCTTTCAAAAGTTTCATGATCTCGTTGCCTGTTTTTGTATCAAGATTTCCGGTAGGCTCATCGGCAAGTATGAGTGACGGCGACATGATGAGCGATCTTGCTATGGCGACACGTTGTTGCTGCCCTCCAGAAATTCTATTTGGATAGGACTTTGCTTTTTCTAAAATACCAAATTGTTCCATGATCTCCTGTGCTCTTTTGACAGGATCATAAGTCAGATCTTTTCTTGCATAAACCGTCGGGAGAATGATGTTTTCAAGAACCGTCAGTTTGTTTATCAGATTAAATTGCTGAAATACGAAACCCACATATTCATTTCGAAGAGTGGATATTTCATTATCATTAAGATGGGCTGTATCTGTTTCGTTTATGAAAATTTTGCCTTTGGTAGGCTTATCAAGAAGTCCGATAATATGCATGAGGGTACTTTTTCCAGAACCTGATGGCCCAATAAGCGCACTGAATTCACCTTTATTGATTTTCAAAGACACATCTTGCAGAGCCGTGAATTTGACTTCGTCATCAAGTTCATACGTTTTCTCGACGTGTTCGATGCGTACAACTGGAACCATACGTTAGTTTTCGATCACAACTAATACGTCACCCGGTGAAACACCGTCTTTTATCTCGATCATATCCTCATATTCACCACCCACTTTGACCGGAACCTTATTTATCTTCCCATTTTCCTTTTTATTTACAAAATTACCTTCATCTTCTTCAATGACATATTGAAACGGCACGGCAATCACATTTGGAAGTTCTTCAAGTACAAATTCGGAATCGCCCGTCATACCGATTCGCAAGCTGGCACTTGGAGTACTTTCAGTAAGTAATACTTTTACTTTATATACGGTTCCAGTTTCATCTGTTTCCGGAGTAAAAGCTATCGTGTCAACGGTACCGACAATAGATGATTCTGGATATGCATCAAGTGTGATTGTACCTTTTTGTCCCGCATGCAAATTTACTACTTCTGTTTGATCTGCAGCAACTGCAAAAAAAATTGTTTGCGGATTTATCACCTCAAAAATATCAGTGATTGCGACGTTCATGCCAGAGGCCGGGGTATCCACCCTCGTCACAATGCCATCAATTGGACTGAAAAGGTAAGAATATTCCTTTGCAATATTCTGCAGCTCAACATCAAGAACGGTGTTTGTTAAATCTGCCTGCGCATTTTGATAGGTACGTTTTGCCGCGTCTCTTAGCTCGCGTGTGAATCCAACCGAACCATCACCATCGTCTTCCAAATTTTGATCAAAGTCATTGCGCTCTTTTACATAAGTATTGAGATATTTTTCAAGAGTTTTTTGCAACTGTCTTTGATCAAGAGAGGCTATGCCTTGAAATTTTTCCACATGATCACCTTCCTTGACACCGACCCAAGACAATCTGCCGCCTGATTGAAAATGGAGATCGACTTTCTCATCTGCATCGACCTCACCAGAAAGTATCAGTGTATCTTTGAGATTTGTGCGGGTGACGGTGTACGTTTCCTCCTTCACCTGAGATTTTGCAGTTTGCTGACGATAAAGAAAATAACCTCCGACAGCAATTATTATCAGGACTATATACCAGCGCTTTATTATAAAATTCCAAAGAGAAACTGAAATTTTTTTTGAATGTCTAAGTACGAACTCCATATCTAATTATACGCCCTTAGACAACTTAAATAAAGGGTCGCCAATCGGAAATCGGAAGAATATTATGAAGCACAAAGTTGACGGCATATAAATAAATTGCTGGTAATAAAAACCAAAATACGGCACGAAATGCTGGCGAACTAAACATTTTTTCAAAAGCGATGATCGCAAATGGCCAGATTGGGAGCATATAACGTGAAAGATCGCGGTGCTGGACAAATAATGATCCAACAAAAAATACCAAAGAAAAATAAAAAAAACTTCTGAATTTTGACTGCCAAAGTGCAAAAACTGTCATCCCATATAGAAAAAAATAAAAAATTACATCCTCAAGCCATATTGTTTCAACCCATCTTCCTTGAAAATTAAATACGGAAAAAAGATACGGCATCGGCACGACTCCTCCTGTGTTAAAGTAGGCAAAAAAATTATTATACTGCAAAGCGTAAAGACTTAGGACCGCTATTAATCCGAGTGGAATAAAACCCAAAAATAACCATCTTACATCAAATTTTTTAGTTTTTATAAATTGCTCAACAGTCACAAAAAGATATGCAACAAAAAGTAAGATCCCTGGCACTTTTGTCATCGCTGCAAATCCTCCTAAAATACCGGCATATAAATATTGTTTTTTTTCGAAAAAAAATACGGATAGCAATATCAAAAGTAAAAATAACGTCTCCGGAGCACCGACCGATCTTAAAACAAAAAATCTGGGTAAAAAGAGAAAAATTACGGTGAGAGGTAAGGGATGTTCGGTAAGTTTGAAGTGTTTTAGAAAATAATAAAAAAATAATGCAAGTAGTACTGAAAAGAAAAGATTGACACCGATCATGGATTGCAAAAATCCTACAATTGGTGCCGCCATTGAAATAAACAGAGGATATAAAGGTAAATGCGCAGCATAGTATTCAAGCGGCAGATTAAACTCCAGTCTAAGACTTTCTATCAGTTTCGGGTTATACCAACTTTTTGCAGGCACAATATATAAAATTCCATCATAATTTTGGTAGATATATTGCATGCCGCGATTTTCAGAATTAAATCCTAAATACTCAAGTGTATTTGTCACAAAAGGTAGATAAAGCAAAATCGATGAAATCAGTGTTACTGCTATAATGGTAACTACAGGGTAAGTGCCAAAGAATGTCGAAAGTGAGCGATAAATGCGTGATAAGCTCATAAAATATATTGTATCAATAAAATATGAAACGATTCTATCTTATTTGTTTTATTGCACTCATAGCAATAGTAGCTTTTTTACGACTTTATCGCTTTGAAGGCTTTGTCACGTTTTTAGGAGATCAGGGTCGAGATGCCATCATAGTAAAACGTATTCTCACACTTGAACATTTACCGGCGATCGGTGCACCAAGCTCGGTCGGACAAGTATACCTTGGTCCGTTTTATTATTATCTTATCGCGCCATTTCTTTTGATTTTCAACTTTAACCCTGTTGGGCTTGCTTACGGAGTCGCTTTTTTATCAATAATCGGAATAAGTTTAAGTTTATTAATAATTAGAAAAGAAACTAATCTTTTTATAACCTTGTTTTTTGGTTTGCTTCTAGCCTTCTCTTTTCCATTAATCGAACTTGCCCGCTTCTCTTGGAATCCAAATTTATTACCTTTTTTTGCTTTTTTGACGATCTATTTTTACTATCGATGGATAACTAAATTAAAAGCAAAAGACTCCATACTTTTTGGAACATTTTTTGCGTTCTCGTTCCAGCTCCATTACCTTGCCTTTTTTATGTTCCCGACTTTTACGTTTTTTTATATATACCAGATGTGGAAATCAAAAAAGAAACGACGATTGCTAGTCCAAACATCTTTTGCGTTTTTGTCTTTTCTATTTTTTGCAAGCCCGCTTATAATTTTCGATTTTAGACATAACTTTCTTAACTCAAAAAATTTTCTGGCGCTTTTACAAACCGGTGGAATTACTTCCGGTTCCGCCTATAACTTTAGACTCATAGATACAATCCAATTTTTTATTACACACAGTACACAGATATCATTAAATCAAATTTCAGCGGTAAGTATTTTACTCTTGGTGCTCGTTTTGGGTTTGGTAATAATAAAAAAATACTCATCTCTCTTTGCAGGAATACATCTTGCAAATATAATTTTTTATCTTCTCGGATTTGCACTTCTTCAAAGTCCACGCCATCTACATTATTTTGGACCAGTTTATGTGAGTTTTTATCTTTTAATAAGCTATCTTTTACTACCAATTAGAGACAAAATATTACAAACCGTCATTGGCGCCTTGCTACTCGTTGGATTTATTTCGCTGAACGCTCCTCGTTATTATTTTTTAACAGAAAATCCTAATAATCAGATCGGACATTCACGCATCGTGGCTGATTTTCTTCTACAGAAAACTCAAGGAAAGCCTTTTAATATCGCGACCTGGCCTGTTGAGTTTGGGGAAGATCCTTATCTATATTTCATGGAAATTAAAGGAGCAAGACCTGCCGATAGAAGAAAAATAGAGATTGCTGACCAGATGTTTGTAATCTGTGAAAAAGAACCATGCCTTGTTATTGATTCACCTTCATGGAATATTTCAATGTTTGGATCAGCAGAGATCGCCGATACCTGGGATATTGAAGGTCTTCGCATATATAAACTTGTTCATCTCTTTCCTTCAACCTGATAAACAGTATTAAAAATTTTGTCATTCCTCTTCACCTCATAGATGACTTTTCCCTTTAATTTTTCTGTAATAAGTTTCATTTGTCTCTGATCGTAGCAAACGACAAACTCAGCTTTCCGATAATCATAGTTTGAATCAATAGCGTTAGGAAAGTAATATGGTAAAGACATTGACTTTGAACATAAAAATATGCTTGGATTTGCTATTTGGAGCTTTTCAGTATAACCCCGCAACCATGTCAGTGCTTCTCTATCACTAGCGCCCCAGTAATCAAAATCAAATTTATCCTCGATACGAGTTATGAGACGAGATAATTCATTGAAGTAAGTGTAACTATACGGATGATACTGAAAATAAAATATAAGAACTGCTCCAATATTTAATAATAGAAAAGCAATTGTGTACGGCGCCACCCTCTTATATTCACGCAGAATCGAAACAAAACCAATCACTGCCAATATTACAAAATGCGGCAGTAAAAATAAATAATGTCGCATGCCATTATATATAACCGGCGTCATAACAAAATACACCAATATTTGACTTACCAAAGATATTACTATTATTCTTTTTACAATTTTAGCCTTTGAATTTTGTTTTTTAAATAACCCTACAAAAGAGAGTATCAGCACAAATAATGGCGTTGAAATAAGTATCCAGACTGGAAGATACATAGCCGGAATATTATCTTGTGAGTAGACACTGTTCATAAATACTACTGTACCTTTCCAGGGATACAGTTTATTGACTTGAATCAGTTCAATTAAGTGATTGAATGGATCGGCTCCCAAATACGGAATCGAAACGATCAAAACTAAAAATGATATAAAACCTATAAGTACCACCTCAAGAATTAACTCCCAAATCTTTGATTTTAATCTAAAAAGATTTCTCCATCCTAAATTATCAAAGTAACTAATGATGTAAATAAATAACAAACTCAATCCAATCAAACGCAATGATGCGGTGATTCCAAAAAGTAAGCCCGTGATAATAATTCTTGCGTTATTTGAAATTTTTTTACCTAGAACTATCGCAATTATTGATATCGTATATAAAACAGCAAATGGAATGTCTTTTGGATTTGCCGGAATATGACCCAGAGAACGCGGAGTAAAAAATAAAAATAATTGAGCTAAGAAAGCTATGAACTGATTTCCATAAATATAAAGAAAGAGTTCATAAAGTCCAATAAAAATTAAGGATGCAAATAGCATGTTAATTAGATGATAGTTCTCGTATGAACGGCTATCATTTAACGCATATAAAAAGGCTGCATAAGTACTATTGTAGTAAAGAAGATTTTCATTGCCTTTTTCCTTAACTACAAATCCTTTTTGTAAAAGCAGATCATTACCTTTCACCTTATTATAAAAGTATTCTCCACGTGTATAGACAAAAAATTCATCCATAGTCAAACCATAATCTTTATGGGTAATGTAACTAAAACTCAAATAAAATATCAGAAAAATAATCAGTAAAATACGTTTTTTAACAAAGGTGGGAAGAGAAATATTATGAATAAGTTTAGCCATATTATGATTATATCAACCAATTATTTGTTAACTTTATATACCGCTCTGAACTTTTTACTTTGTTCTTAATAAAACTGTATTATATGGTGTTAGAATATGAAATATTACTGATAACAAGAAAAATATATGTTTAATAAAAATTCTCAAATTCAGATATCTCTTATCGTCCCCTGCTACAACGAAGAAGCCAATATTCAAAAAGGTGTTCTTGATCTTATCGGCAACTACACAAAAGATCCACGATTCAAAGAAGTGCTTATTGTTGATGATGGATCTTCTGATCATTCGAAGAGTATTATTAAAAATAAATATGTAAAACTTTTTCCGAAATTTACACTTATTGAGAACAATCATTTAGGCAAAGCATTTGCAATTCTGAGCGGAATTAACAGCTCAAAAAGCGAATTTGTCATGTTTACCGATATAGATCTGGCCACACCTATAGATGAAGCGGAAAAACTCATCGCAGAGACTCAAAAAGGATTTGATATTGTGATTGGCTCTCGTAATTCAAACCGAAAAGGTGCACCGTTAACACGCAAATTAATGGCGTTGGGAATGATTTTTATTCGTAACTATATAATCGGACTCAAAGGAATAAAAGATACGCAATGTGGATTTAAGTTATTCAAAAGAAAAGCTGCGCAAGATATCATGAAACACCTTCAAGTTTTTAAAAAAGATCAAGTTGTCGAAGGCTCATCGGTATCTGCCGGATTTGATCTTGAGTTTTTATTTCTTGCGCAAAAACTGGGCTACTCTATAAAAGAAGTGCCGGTGATCTGGCGCCATGTGGAAACAAAAAATGTCACATTTATAAAATCATCTTTTGAAGGATTGCAAGATATACTTCGTATCAAATGGTATGACCTTACCCAAAAATATCCGCACTAATATTGTCCCTGTTTTAGTACTTTTTATAACGGCCATTGCCGTGATTTTTTATCAGTTTGTTGAGATACCAAAAAATCTACATTTCGATGAAGTCGAGTTTGCCAAGCTTGCTTTATCTCTTCGTGACCAAAATTATATTCCCTACAGTCCCCTTGCGACCGGACATGCAACGCTTTATTTTTATATTTTACTTTTGTCACAAAATTTATTCGGTATAAACACTTTTGCATTGCGTTTCCCTTCTGCCTTATTTGGCGTTGTCAATATCGTTCTTTTTTACATCTTGATGAAACAGATTTTTGAAAAAGATAAACACCCGACAATTATTGCGTTTTTAGCAGCTTTAATTTTTATATCGATGCGGTGGTATTTCAATTTTGCAAGGTTTTCATTTGAAGTAACTTTTCTACTGACACTTGAACTTTCATCACTCATCTTCTTTCTTATGTATAAAAAAAACAAACCGTCCGAGTCGGACGGTAAACCCTCCGATTCGGAGGGTAAACAAACTTTATCTTTGATTTGTAGTGGAATTTTTGCAGGACTTGCTTACAACTCGTACACGGCTGGAAGATTATTTGTGGTAATTCCAGCAATATTTTTATTTATTGAATTGTTAAAAGAAAAAATCTTTCCCTTGTCTCTAAAAAAACTGAAACCGCTTTTGACTTTTCTTATTCCATTTGTCATTTTGATTTTGCCGATCACGATTTATCTTTCGCAAAACAGAGATATTCGTGTATACCAACTTTTCATGATCATGAATGACAAAATGGAACTTACACAAAAAATCGCTTTTGTGTGGGAAAACATAGTCAAAACATTTGCAATGTTCAGCTTTAGAGGCGATCCAAACGGCGTACATAATTTCCCGAATAAACCGGCTCTGAATCCGATTCTAGGAATACTTTTTATGACCGGACTTGGACTGAGTTTTTGGAAATGGAAAAAGTTTCCGAATCAACTTTTTTTAGTTTATTTTTTTACTTCCTTGCTTCCGACACTTCTTGTTTATCCATGGGAAAATCCGCACATGCTTCGTACATTCACAACAATTCCTGCAGTTGTATATTTTGTCATAGTTAGTATTCAATTTATTATTGAAAAACTCGGGAAAAGGATAAAAATAAATTGGATTCTAACTGCTGTATTTTTGTTGATAATTACCTCGATGATTTATGAACTGCGGACATACTTTTTATATCAAAAACTCGTGCTTGAAGAATCATTTAGAAAACGCAACGGTCTTGAATTTCATCTAAAACAAGAGGGGGTCAAACCCTCCGAATCGGAGGGCAAATTGTGATACAATCGTATCATGAACCTCTGGAAACGATATTGGCAACATAGTTTTGTTGTTGCTTACCTTCTCATATTTACATTTATTCTCGCTACAAAACTAATAAACGAACCAACCCCTTTTTACGATTGGGACGAATCGATTTATGCACAGGTTGGGCAGGAAATGGTCAAAAATCGGTCAATCGTGCCATTGTGGCAAGGTCGAATATGGCTTGATAAACCGCCACTTGTACCGCTTTTTTACGGAATTGTTTTATGGGCAACGCCATTTGTTACCCCAGAAATTGCGATGCGGCTGGCCACACTATTACTTGCGCTAATTGTTTTGACTATGATCTACATGCTTTACTATAAAGCAACAAAAGATTATCTTGTCGCAACTCTTACTGTGATTTTGACATCGACATCATCAATTTTTTTGCAAAGATCCCAAGTCGGTAATATCGATGTTTTTCTGCTTTTAGGCTGGCTTGGCTACATATTGTTTTATAAAAAAAGAATCTGGGCCTTTATCTTTTTGACAATTGCCGTCATGAGCAAATCGCTTATCGGATTTTATCCGGTTGCCATAATGACCGGATATTACGCGTTTCTCTTTTTTAGAAAAAAAATTAAAAAGAAAGAGCTTCTGGAAGAGCTGAGAATAATGACGATTCAATCGGGAGTTTTGCTTTTATGGTATATAGTCATGTTCGCGATTTATGGTCAAGCGTTTTTTGTACAGCATATAATTGAAAGCCATACAAAAAGAGTTACGGCTTCAATAGAATCGCATTTTGGCAAACGGACATTTTATATTGATCTTTTATTTGAACAATTCGGGAGATATGTCTGGCTTTCGGCTTTGGGAATAATCGTAATATTTTGGCAATGGTATAAGAATAAGATAAAAAATAATGAGTTTCTTTTTGCGACATTTTTACTTCCTTGGTTTTTCTTTTTAAATCTTACTAAAACTAAAATTTTTTGGTATGGCTATCCATATATTCCACAAATAGTTTTTCTCATGTTTTATCCGCTAATAATAAAAAAAAAATATC
>CAYNLS010000003.1:23547-24914 GCA_964398125.1 uncultured Gammaproteobacteria bacterium | reverse complement strand
TCGTCAACGAGTATTATCGTCTTGTTTAGTAAGTTATTTTTTTCTTTGATATGGAAGGCTTTTTTAATATTTAATATGCGCTCGAATCTTTTTTTGATGAGGGCTTGAGGTTTTGTATTTTTAACTCTTTCAACAATATTAATGATTGGGAGATCAAGAGTTTTTGCAAAAAACTTAGCAAGTTCTTCCGATTGATTAAACCCGCGAATATTTTGCCTATTTTTATGAAGTGGTATTGTTTGTAAACATAGATAAAGTTGTGTTTTTTTAAATTCAACAAATTTTTTTATTGACTCTTTCGGAATAAAAGAAAGCATATCTTTATAAATCTCAGATTGTAAACGGTATTTTACCTGTGACACAATCTTGCTTGATAATCCATCGTATCTACAAATACTTAAAACACCATCAAGACTAAAATCTTTTTTACACGACTCATGCGTTTCTCCATAAAAACTTGGTTTTAAACACACGGCGCACCAGTCTTGTTTTAGAAAAACCAATTTATTTCTGCATTTTTTGCATAAATAAGAACTAAGAGTCTTGCAGTTGATGCAGTATTTAGGGAAAATTAAATCTAGTAAAAAAGACATGGTTTAGTTATGTAATTAAGTAAATAATAATTAAAAACAAAAAAATTTCATAATTTTCCTGTTGAAAATCAATGCTAATATGTTTATCATTTGTGGATAAGTTATCCACAAATTATTCTCTTTATTAAATCTCTTGTATGCAACTGTCTTTTTGGCAATCGTTTCTTGAATCAAAACAGGATCTTAAAATAAATAACAGAATCTTTTATTCGATTCTTCGTGCGGTAAAACCTGTGGAAATCCATGAAAACGAAATTATTATGGACTGTGATAGTGATGGAGCGAGAAGATATCTGGAAAACAAAAAAATAGAACTTGAGGAAATGATTTCCCTTCACATAGGTAAAAAAATCTTTATAAAACTTGAGGTGAGAGAGAAAAAAACAAAAAAGGAGATGCCTCTGCTTAACTTTCAGCCGTCGGCTGAGGACATTTTTAGAAGAGCCGGACTTGATGCTCATTACACCTTTGAAGATTTTGCCGTTTCTTCAACTAACCAGGTTGCATTTGCCGCGGCCCAATCGGTGGCTCAAAATCCAGGAATCTCATATAATCCTTTATTTTTATATGGTGGAGTTGGTGTAGGTAAAACTCACCTTGCCCAGAGCATTGCCCATAAAATACTTGGCGAAAACTCTGAGAGTAAGGTGATTTTTTGTTCGGGCGAACGTTTCATGAACGATCTTATTGAATCAATTCGTGGAAAAACCACTCCTAATTTTCGTAGAAAATATCGTTCGTTAAAGCTCATCATCTCCGATCATATTCACTCTA
>CAYNLS010000003.1:23173-23537 GCA_964398125.1 uncultured Gammaproteobacteria bacterium | reverse complement strand
AGTTTATTGCCGGAAAGCAAACCGTTCAAGAGGAATTCTTTCATACGTTCAACAATATAGTTTCTGCGGGTGGTCAGGTAGTCCTCACCTCAGATCGTCACCCACATGAGATACGCAATCTTGAAGACCGACTTCGATCACGTTTCTCGGGGGGATTGATAGTCGACATACAGCAGCCAAATTTTGAGCTTCGCTCTGCTATCCTTCTTATAAAAGCCCGTGAAAAAAATATAAAAATCGATATCGAGGCCGCAAACGCGATAGCAGAGACAGTTCTTGATACTCGTTCGCTTGAAGGTACGCTACTTTCTCTCTACGCTCGAGCGCTAAATAATCAAAAAACCATTGATCTTTTAGTTGTCGA
>CAYNLS010000003.1:3354-23163 GCA_964398125.1 uncultured Gammaproteobacteria bacterium | reverse complement strand
AAAGAACGTACCAAAACAAGATTAATACCCCAAGACATAATAAAAACCGTCTGCACTTTCTACAATATCAAGCAATCACATTTAAAAGGCGCCTCTCGTATAAGCAAAATTGCCTTGGCAAGACAGATAGTCATGTATCTACTTCGAAAACAGCTCGGCTTAAACCTTGGAGAAGTGGCTTATATAACACATCGTAAAGATCATACAACCGTTATTCATGCTGTTTCGAAAATAGAAAACTTGCTTATGAGAGACGTCGGATTTAAAGAAGAGATCAACAGCATAACCCAATCCCTAAATTCATCAACATGATTTTCTCAGGTTATAAACATGGTTTTTTTTCGTTTTATTTTGTCTTGAAAATCTAGGTCTTATTTTATACACTTATGCACAGCCTCTAATACTACTAAATAATATATACGAAACAAAACTATGATCAAATTTGATAGAGATTCAATACTCAATACAATAAACACTGCAAGTAAATTTACATCAAATAAGATAAATATATCAGACGCACTTCAAGGTGTATATTTTCTCTTTAATGAAAATAAAGTAGATATTTATGCAACCAATCTCACAACTTTTTATCATTCTTATCTGAACATAGACTCTTCTATTAAAAATAAAGGAGTTATTATAGATCCAAGAAAAATAATCGAGTTTTTGCAATTGTTGCAACCAGGAGTTGTAACTGTAGAACTGAAAGAAAAACAATTTGTAATAACACAGGATAAAACAAAGGGAGTCTTCCCAATAATTTTATCTGAGGAATTCCCCTTCCCTCCGCGACTTGAAGAAAAACCACAGGAAATGAAGAAGACCTTTTTGACAGATAATTTACCCTTTATTTTATTTACAGCTTCGACAGATGATGCTCGTCCGGTCTTGACAGGAATAAATTTTGTAGCGACAGATGAAGAACTTGCGATTGTTTCAACAGACGGATTCAGACTTTCTTTGGTAAAGGAAAAAAGAAAAGGAGTTATTTCATCAATGATAATACCAGCTGAGTTTCTGCAGGAGGTACTAAAAGCAATAAAAACTGCAAAAAAAATATCGTTTACTCATTCGTCTAAAGAAAAGATTATTGCCTTTAATATTGACGATGAGGAATTTTATTCACGTCTTATCGACGGTGAATTTCCACCATACGAACGGGTCATACCTGGAGATTTTAAAACTAAGATAACACTAAATCATGAAGAATTTTTGAGGAACACGAAGCTTATATCGATTTTTGCACGCGATTATTCAAACGTGATTTTATATGAGTTTAAAAAAAACGGTCTAACTTTGAAACCAAAAGAAGAAGGCGGAAGAGAAAACGAAACCACACAAGACATAGTTTTTGAGGGCGAACCGCAGAAGGTTGCTTTTAATTATAAGTATGTCGTCGATTTTTTAAACCACATAAACGCAAAGGAAATAATTATAGAGATATTACGTGCCGATGCCCCTGTGGTTTTTAAAGCAAAAGGAAACGAGACGTTTATCCATATAATCATGCCGGTTCGCATACAGACCGCCGAATAATGTATAATTACTTTTATGTTTAAAGACGAGAAGATCTCCATATCAATCTCCCTTAAATCGATTGCGCTATTCACCTTAATACCACTTGCAATTTATTTTTTATGGTATATTCGTGATTTAATCTTTTCACTCCTAATAGGCTTTATATTGATGAGCGCTCTTCGCCCCGGCGTCACCTATCTCACAACAAAAAAGTTTCCCCATGTTCTTGCCGTAATGACGATATATTTATTGTTTGTGCTAGCATTTATAATGCTGATTGTTCTCATAGTTCCTCCAATTGTAGTTGAGACGGCAAATCTTTTTCGTACGCTTCCATTTATCATTGAAGACTCCCTTCCATACTTAGATCAGTATTTTGATATTCGCGACCTAAGTTCGCTCGTTCCAAATGCGACTAATAATATTTTTGGATTTATTTCAGCGTTTTTCTCAAACACATTTTTTATCATTACAACTTTTTTCTTCGGCCTTTATTTTCTTTTAGAAGAAAATCTTTTTCATAAATTTTTGAACCATTATTTTGACGCGAAAACAGCACAAAGAATAAGCGCGGTAATTGAAAAAGCAGAAAGACGCATGTCTTCTTGGTTTTGGGGCGAGCTTGCTCTTATGACGGTTGTCGGCGTGTTGACGTTTATTGGACTCAATCTTGTGGGTATTAAGTATGCCCTTCCACTCGCGGTTCTTGCCGGACTACTTGAAGTAGTTCCCAATATTGGACCGATACTTTCTTCAATTCCGGCGATTATAATCGGATTCAGCTCGTCGTATTTTAGTGGTTTTTCTGCGATGGCTCTTTATTTAGTAGTTCAACAATTTGAAAACAGTCTTATTGTGCCAATTATTATGAAACGTGCGGTTGGTTTAAATCCCATATTGACTTTAATCGCACTTATATTAGGTGGAAGAATTGGCGGAATTCTTGGAGTTTTGCTTGCCATACCTATATTTTTGTTTGTAGAAACTATCTCTCATGAACTTCTCCACCCTACTCATATTGCGGAAATAGAGCGGAAATAATGCGGGAATTATTTAATAGGTCTTCATTATAATACAGCATGCCAGAGCACGAATCTCTTTATAACATCATTCATTTACTTGGCGATCTTACTATATTTCAATCTTTTGATTTTGAAGGATTTTTAAAAAAACTTATTCACCTCATCCTAAAAATAGTTCCCGTTGATTCGTGTTTGATTTATTTTTATGATCGCTCGAAAAATGAGTTAATTCTTATAGCTTCAAAAAAGCCACACAATAAACTAATAGGAAGGATCACGCTCAAAAAAGGCGAAGGAATCACAGGATGGGTCGCGGAAACAAAAAAAACCGTAGTTTTGAAAAAGCAAGCTTTTAAAGATAGTCGATTTAAAGCTTTTAAGGAATTACCAGAAGACAGGTATGAAGCATTTCTTTCCGTGCCCATAATAGACAAGACAGGCATAGTTGGAGTTATAAATATTCAGCACAAACAACCATATTTGTTTACACAGAAAGAAATTGGCGCACTTGAGGCGATCGTCAAAATCATCTCCTCTGCATTTAGAACAGTTGTGCTAGAGAGACAAGTAAGTAAATTGGAAGACTCTCTTGAGGAAAGAAAAATAGTCGAGCGAGCCAAAGGAGTTCTGATGAAGATAAAAAATATTTCCGAATCACAGGCATACGAAATGATTCGCCATGAGGCGATGAAGAAAAGAAAGACAAAACGCAATATAGCAGAGGCAATTTTAATGGTGTTTGGCACATGAGCGGGAATAGTACGTTAATTATGCGGTAAATATGAGCTTGTAATTTTTTAAAATTATTTTTATAATACTTTTACTTCTCAAAGACGAGAACTTCTTTTTTCTTCACAAAGTTTGTGAATTTACCATTATTAATTTTAGTTATTTTTATGATTCCTCTCAACAAAGCGTTGTCAATGATCAAAACAAAAGAGGTTGATTTTGTAGATTTGAAGTTTTGCGACATCCGCGGTACTTGGCAGCATATGACGCTTTCTGGTCATGAATTTACTAAAAACACTTGTGAGACCGGCATCGGTTTTGACGGCTCGAGTATAAGAGGATTTCAAAATATATATGACAGTGATATGTTGCTTATGCCCGATATAAAAACAATTTTTAAAGATCCTTTTTTTGAAAAAACCCTTTCGTGTATTTGTAATATTTATGATCCTCAAACTAGAAAACCATCGGCAAAAGATCCCAGATATACGGCACAAAAGGCCGAAGTATATCTGAAAAAAAGCGGTGTTGGAGACAAATCGTACTGGGGTCCGGAGATTGAATTTTTCGTTTTTGATATATTGAAAATCGAACTTGGTCCTTATAAACAAAGCATTGAGATTGGGAGTCGGGAGATTCCCGGCGACGATATTAGACTGTCTTTACCTCAGGATGGATATAAAATACCTGTAAAAAGAGGATATTTTCCCGTTCCTCCACACGATAAACTTCAAGACTTCAGGTCAGAAATGGTGACAATACTTGAATCGTTGGGTGTTCAAGTTGAAGTACATCATCACGAGGTGGCAACCGCGGGACAGGTGGAAATAGATCTTCGCTATGATGAGCTTGTAAATATGGCCGACAAAGTCATGCTTTATAAGTACGTAGCTCGCAATCTGGCAAAGTCCTACGGTATGGTTGCAGTTTTCCTGCCAAAACCAATTTATGGCGATAATGGCTCCGGCATGCACACACACCAAAGCATTTTTAAAAACAATAAAAACGTATTTTATGACCCCAAAGGATACGGGGAAATTTCAAAAACAGGTCTTTCTTATACGGCCGGTCTTCTAAAACACATTGGCGCCATACTTGGCGTCACTAATCCAACCACAAATTCATATAGGCGGTTAGTCCCCCACTTTGAGGCGCCGACATCAATTGCTTTTTCTGCAAGAAACAGAAGTGCGGCTGTAAGAATACCCATGTATTTTAGTAAATCGGAAAAATCAAAACGGCTTGAATTTCGTTGTCCAGACCCCACCTGTAATCCTTATCTTTCATTTGCGGCGCAGCTTGCTTCAGGAATTGATGGGGTGAAAAACAAGTTTGATCCGATGAAAATGGGATACGGTCCATACGACGAAAATATTTGGGAGAAAAAAGATGTTGCGCAAACTCCAAAAAGTTTATTTGAAAGTTTGGAAACGCTTAAAGACGATAAAATTTTTGAGGAATCCGAAATATTTTCCAAAGAACTTTTGAAAAGCTATATTGAAGTTAAAAGTGATGAGGCGACCGAAGTCATGATGTACCCAACGCCCTCAGATTTCTTTTATTATGGAGATATTTAATCTTATATTTAAGATAATATTTTTTTTGTTTCTGTTTTATATAATTCAACCTGGGGTTGGTCGAAAGCGTTTACGCCCATAAGTGATCCAAGATACATCGTCTCAATCATCTTAAACTGCATAAACTCACCTAGCGACTCCTCAGACGCGTCTTTTAAAACAACCTCCATAAAAGGCAGTCTTTGATTTTGATAAGCTTTTTTTACACCATGAGTGATCGCATCTATAATTTTTTTGATCGGTTTTCCGGCAATCGCGTAAACCAAATTAAAATCTGTTTTTTGAGGAACCAACACTTGATCCTTTTCGCCTTCACCATATGTAAAAGTAGTAATTTTATCTTTTGGACCACCAAGATATAATTGTCCGACCGAATGAAGGTCGGTCGAACCTATGGAAACCGTTGGCGTTGTCCCTTTACCATCTTTACCTAGGCTCTCCCCTTGTAATTGTCGGTACCATTTACCAAGAGATTCAAGTTGCGGCATAAATATAAAATTATCGTTTATGTTTTTACCCTGTTTGTAATGGAGATAAATAATACTGGCCGATATCGCCGCCGGATTATCCTCTTTTTTTAAACATACATCTCTCATATTTTGGGCGCCGCGTCTTAGTTTGACAATATCAAGGCCAGCGACTATAAGAGGAAATAAACCCACTGCAGAAAAGACAGAATATCTTCCGCCGACATTTTTAGGAAGATTCAGAAATTCTATTTTTTTTACTTCTGCTGCTTTCTGCATTTTTGAATTTTCATCGGTCGTCACTACTATCCGATCGTCGATCTCGCCAAATTTATTCTTTAACGCTTCATAAATCACTTCCAGATTTGCGGCGGTTTCTGTGGTGCCGCCTGATTTACTTATGGCATTAATAAGAATTTCTTCTTTTGATGAAAGACCGTTTATTAGGTTTTTTGTTTTTGAAAGAACAGCGCCGTCTTGAGTATCAAGAAATATGATCTTTGGGTATCTGTTTTTTTCCAGTAGATCGTAATAACCAAAAACACTATCATATATTGCTTTTGTTCCTAAATTTGAGCCACCAATACCAATTACAAGAATATATTTCAAATTTTCAGTAATTTTTTTTTCTTTTAAATTTGACACTTTTGTTAAAAGCTCATCATCAAACGGAAGATTTATTGAGGCCTCGGCATCTTCGTAATTATTTTTTTTTGCAACATCATTTAAATGACTTATGTATTCACTAAGCTTATTTGCTGTTTCTAAAATATTTTTTTCCTCGAATAAGGCAGAATCTTTATATAAAAATTTCATATGATTTTATGATACATAAGTTTTTAAAACCGCGGCATCTATAGTTTTTGCATGAATAGTATATTTTTGTACGCCGGCCGGAATAAAACACGAATGTCCGCAAGTTACATTTATCAATATCTCGCCAACTTTTATATCTACAGCGCCGCTTCGAACATAAAGATGTATAAAAGAATCGTTTGTTAAATCGGTGATATCTTGGAAGCTTTCAAAAATATCAAGCGCATAATAGGGTGTGCGCACAAGCGACGTTCCTTGTTTTTTGCGCGTGAGCGTGGCAATGTCATTGTTTTAAGGATTTGTATCAAGAAAATGAAAATAATCTTCAATATGTATTTCCCGTAAAGTTCCGTCGTCTTTGATTTTACCTTGATCAAAACTGCGAATAGTACAATACTCATCCTCAACATCGAGCTGCACTTCATATACCACATTTCCTCGCGGATATTCGTTTCTTTTTTCTTCCCAAGAATGATGAATGCCTCCGACGGAAAGATCGATAAGGTTATATTTTTCGACACGATGCAACTGCACAAACTGCCACGGATCTTTAGTCGCGATAAATTGACGCGCTTCTGATCTGGCGTACTCAACAGGTTTTGCTCCGCTTGTTACCTGGGTGCTCAATGCATGCATAAAACGTTCGATTTCCTGACATGTCTCCTTATATTTATGCACGTCCAGTTGTGTGTTTACACCACACGAAACATATCCTGCTTCAAGAAAATACCAAGACTCCGGTTTCGGTTTCCAACGTGGGTGCAGTTGGCCTGGTTTTAGATGAAGTTGAAATGAGTTGCCCATGGCCTGGTTTAACTTTATTAAAAGAGGCATCTTGTTGTATTTCGCCGTCACTTTTTTCCCCAATATTTGATCGGGTTGAGCTTCAATAAGACTGGAAAGGTCGATGGTACTTTCGTCTTCAAAAAGAGCCGGCGCAAAACGACTATCATCAGAACTTGTGATTAGGGTCGTAAGTTTTGATTTGCCGCTAAGCTCGTGACTCTGACCGATTTTGGCTGTGGGGTTTGCTATTTTATGTTTCCAGTTTTTAAGAGTGGTGATGTAGTCGCCTCCCCAAGTGGGTTGTTCGATAAGCTCTGGAAGTATAAGAAAAGGTCGTAGAATATTCATATTTGTTGGAAATGACATCTTATATTATACCTTGTAACAATACAATATGAGAGTTTAAACATATCTTTTTCAGCCAAAATTCTACTATAATGAAATTATTATCATGAAAAATGAGAGAGGTGAGATATCGACCATAGTCATTTTGGGAACTTTCCTTGTTGTTGGTATGGCGCTACTTCTGAACAATGCCGCCAATCAAAGGAATACTTCTATCACACAAGCTTCCGGCCCATGTTGGGCTGAGCCATCAAGCATCCAAGCAGGTCAAACCGCAACGCTGAGGTGGAATTTTAACGATCAGACAACCAGAGTTTTTATTGGGAATATCGAGTTTCCTGGCCGCTCCGGCAGTTACAACGTCAATCCTACCACTACTACAACCTATAGACTGGTCTACTCTCAGCCTAGTGGCGGAGGACCAGAACAATTTCTACCCTGTGATGTCACTGTTAACGTGAGTGGTGGCGGAGCCGTTCCAACAAACAACCCACAAATACCAACCTCAACCCGTGCGCCAACCTCTCAACAAATACCAACTCCTACCGCACCGCAAGGCGCGGGATCAGGATCATGTCGAAACAATCCTGTATCACCTCCAGGAGGTTATATATGGATAGCGAACTGTAGTCGTGGTTGTACGGTTAACGCAGATTGTCCACAGAATACTGGCGATCCAAATGTAGACATAGCAACAAGTAACTGGTGCTATGGATTTCCTGATGGACCAAGGTGTTTGCAGCTACAAAGGGAAAGCGGTCAAGGAGGAGGTGGAAATGTCCAAAACACCCCAACACCATTACGACCAACTCCAACTTCGCCAAATGTGCCAATAACAACTCCTACCCGAATACCGACTCTTCCTCCACAATCTAATGAATGTTGGGCGGAGCCACAGACTTTTCAACCAGGAGAGACAGTGGTGTTACGATGGCGTTTTAATGATCAAACGAATAATGTAATTGTGGATGGTACAACATATCAAGGTCGCGAAGGACGACACGATGTTAGACCCAACGCCACAAAAACATATAGGTTGAATTATTCTCAGCCAAGTTCCTCTGGTCCTCTACAATATTTGTATTGTGACATCAATGTTGTTTTGGTTTCTCCAACGGCTACACCCCGACCCAATACTCCTACACTAACAAGATCTCCATCTATAACACAAACTCCATTGACTCCTCCAGCTCCGACAAATAAAACGCAAAAAACTCCAAACATTGCTATTGCGCCAATAGAAGGCGGAGCAGGTACTAGAATTTTTGTTGCTGGAGCTGACTTTAATGCAAACGAAACAATTTATATAACTATTGAACGAATTGAAGCCGATGGTTCTAAAGTTGAAGCTACGGTTGCGCTAGCATCTACTTACGATGATGGGCATTTTACTGCAGAGTTTGTATTCCCATATGAAATAGAATGGACGAATTTAGAGAATGTTGATGTGGTGGCTTATATATTGAAGACTGGGGATCATGTTTCAGCAAGATTTAGAGTAGATTCTTCACCTGCAGCCCAAGAAGGAGAGCCACCGTTGGTATATGGTACAAATATGGAGATTAATGGCAATGCCTGTAGTGGAAACAGGTCTAAAGACTATGGATGTATTGATATTTATGGAATTTATTAATTGTAAATATGAATCATATTAAAACAAAAAAACTATTTCACACATTGAAAATATTATCTGCCTTAGCCCTTTCATTTTTAATTGTAAGTTTTATTGCGCCATATATATTTGTTGATAATACTGCAATAGTAAAACCACGCATACAGGCGGCGCTAAGATTCGTGCCTTATGCGGTTTATGCATATGTGAGACATCCATTGAATCAAGAGGAAAGAACCAAGATCATCGAACTAGCCCATCTTCAGCAACTTCCTGTTAACACAGATTTATCATATCAGCCAGTTGCAAAAGGCGTGCACGCAGCAGAAGACCCTATAACAAATACGGTTCATGTAAGGGTCGATAAAGGGACTCAAATTGAAGTAAAAACAATTACATTTAGCGATGGTCAAACATTAAAAATTTTTGTTCCGGTAAAGTGACTCTTGCTGTCTAATAAATAGTTAGGTACTATAAAAATATATGTATTTTGGACCTTTTTACTTCGATACAAAAGAAATCTTCCTTATTGTTGCGACGTTACTTCTTGGTCTGGCTCTTCTTTTTGATTGGCCGATTTGGTGGTTTGATAAACAATCTTTGCTTACGATTGCGGTTCTTATGCTTATCACTAAAGGACTGCTTCCAGCAATTCATAATGAGGCTTATTTTATACTTGCCTTGGTGACGATATTTTTAACATTATATATCCCTATTTTTCAGGTTGTTTTGTTTTACCTTATAAGCTTCATGTTTTTCAGAGTCCTACGTGTGATCTAGTGTGATAATGGTATAATAAAAACCAAACATGAAAAAAATGCTCATGGTCTACGCGCGCGCCTTTCGTGTAAATCAATGGATCAAAAATTTGATTGTATTTGCGCCAATATTATTCACAGGAAAGCTTTTTGATCCTCTATTCTTCATGCAATCAACATATGCTTTTTTAATTTTCTGTCTTCTTTCGTCAACATCATACATCTTAAATGACATCATTGACTATAACTACGATAAAAAACATCCAATGAAGAAATATCGTCCAATTGCTTCGGGACAAATAAGTATTCAGCAGGCGACATTTATAGTTTTCATTCTTACCGTGGTTTCGCTTCTTATATCTCTCTCTTTCTCTATCTCATTTTTCTTTCTCGCTGTCATTTTTTTACTTCTTCATTTTTTCTATTCGCTTTATTTAAAACGTTATCCTGTAGTTGATATTTTTACAATTTCACTATCATTTGTGCTTCGCACTTGGGGTGGTGTCGTAGCAACCGGTTATCATGTACCAATCTGGCTCATAATGACTATATTTTTCATCTCACTTTTTATGGCTACTGTAAAGCGCCACGCTGAACTTGTGACTCATGGGGACGGCACCAGAATTTCACTTTATAGATATAAGAATCACCTTTTATATTTCATGGCCACAACCTTCGCTTCCCTAACTATTGTTTCCTATGCAATGTACACCTATACCCTATATATCGATCCATCACAACAAACTATTTTCCGCGATAACTCGGTATGCGACAGATTTTTTATGTCGGAAGAAGATCGTGGTGAATGTGAGGAGCAGGATATTATCCGCATAATTCCCGAATTATTCCCGAATCTTGAAGCCCGAAAGCTCATGATGATCACAATTCCATTTGTAGTATATGGAATTGCCCGTTACGCCCAGCTTCTGTATGAGCGTGAGGAAGGGGAGAGGCCGGAAAGGATTATTACTACAGATAAACCATTATTGGTGACAATCTTTCTTTGGACTAGCGCGATTGTTCTTCTAATATATATATTGTAGGGAAACTAAGTGGTTTCACATATCACAAGAACGACATTGTCTTTATCATATCTTGTACATCCGGCAGTGCCCCCTGGACAATAATCATTGTTGATACCATCTTTGCCTAAAGTATGCACGGCGCGGACTTTTTTGACTGAACCGATTGGATCTTTATCGGATGGTCCGTAATTAACATTTTGACATCCTTTCACATCCGGACGACAATAATAATCAGGATCAAAGCGATAAGGGCGATTCCAGGGATCGATTGGGAGCTCGTCAATGTATGAACCATTCCAGTTTGGAAATATTCCGCCGCAATTTGAGAGGAGTCCGACATTACAAGCATCGGTTAAAAATATCTCATCATTAAATTCAGCGCACGCGTTTAAATCAGGAGTATTATGTCCAAAAGGAAGTTTTTTTGTGTCGTTTTGCATCTTTACAATTGCATTTCTAAGTTTTGCAAGATCGGCGTTTATCCTATTACCCGTCAGCCACGGTATCCTCAATATATCTCCGCCAATAAGAGAGACAAGTAATATCGATGAAAACACAAATATGAGTCCGATTATTGCACCCATGACATAATTTTTACCAACCTGTATCTGATTTGGACTACCTTGTGCTGTAATAAGTAGAAACGCACCATAAAGAATTGCTAAGAATCCAAGAACACCGGCGACTGGAAATATTAGTCTTGTCAAAAGAAAGTTAAGTAAACCTCCAGCCGCTCCCGGATCTTGAAAAGTATTTAAATTTGTATTAATACAACCAAGCTGGGTATAGTATCTACCTGGTGCTGGAGTCACCGCTCTTGCATAATCAGGATTTTCATTTCCGGCAAGCGGAACAACCTTAAGTGTTCCATTGGGATCGGTGGCTGGAGTAACTTGCGGATACAAACAAGCTGCACATTTTTCCCAATTACCAGGCTTCACACTTTCTCGACAGTAACCACATTGGTCGCATTCTGCCAAGCGTTCTTGAGAAAACACAAGCGCAGGAGAGAAAAACAATACAAAAAATACAAAAGAAGTAATAAAAAATAGCTTCATAATTAATTTTTATTATACACATATGGGCCGTGGGTTGCCATCATTTTCCAGTCGGTTATAATGATATTATGAAACGTTTCGTCCTCATAGTTTTTGGTATTTTTTTGACGCTTTTTATTGGCGCAACTATTTTTTTTGTGAAAGCAGATGAACTTGACGATATCAATAAACAACTTGATGAGCTTAACAAATCATTATCATCTTCAAAAGCGGCAACTGCGCTAAACGAACAAGAACTTGCTAAGCTCAACTCACAACTTGACGCAATCAAAGCGCAAGTTGCTCAGATCGAAACAGATATAAAAAAAAAGGAACTTGATATACGCGCTGGCGACGCGAAACTGAAAGAACAAAAAGAATTACTTGATCAACGAATTGCCTCATTTTATAAAAATAGGGGCAAACAGCAAGATGCATTACTGCAACTTTTGGTGACAGACAGTCTTTCAATATTTTTAAAACAATTTACTTATCAGCAAACACTTCTTGATAGCGACCGTCGTACAATCGTGCGTATCGTTCTTCTAGTTCGAGACTTGGAAGAAAAAAAACAAGAACTTGAAAATGAAAAAGAAAAACTCATTCCGATAAAAGAAGCGGTAGCTAAACAATCGGATTTCCTTTCAGGCGAAGTAGCAAGTGCAAAAGAGTACGAAGGACAATTACAACAACAGATAGTTCAGTTATCTGCCAAGCAACAAGAGATACTTTCACAACGTCTGGCGGGTTTGAATATTCCCCGCTCTGCGGGAACTTCTGTACGAGGTTGCTCTGATGACAGGGGTGTTGATCCTGGTTTTTCTTCGGCAATCGCTTTTTTTACATACGGCGCGCCTCATAGAAACGGCCTCAATCAGTATGGAGCATTTGGAAGGGCTAAAGCCGGTCAAAATGAAGAACAGATGCTAAGTGAGTATTATCCGGGTATGAATCTTAAAAAGGATTATGATCAAAACGCCCAGGTAAACGTAGATGGTCATGGCACTTTTACTATTGAAGACTATGTCAAAAGAATTTACGAGGTACCAAATGATTGGGGTGATCAAGGAGGTATGGCCGCATTAAAAGCGCAGGCAGTTGCAGCAAGAACATATGCTCTCAATAAAATGCAACGGATTGGATCAATTTGCACAACTGAGGCCTGTCAGGTGTTTAAGCCTGAGCCAAAGGGCGGTAATTGGGAGCAAGCGGTCAACGCAACTGCAGGGTGGGTACTTATGGATGGAGGAGGTCCGGGTTTTACTGAATATGCCTCAACGCACGGCGGATATATTTTAAACATTGGTAAATTTGACGGATCAGGTGGCAATCCTGGCAGCTTTAGTGAATTAAATGAACGGGCATATGATAAAGAATCACCTTGGTTTTATTGTGATTGGGGCGCTCGCCCAGAATACAATAAAACCGCGTGGCTCAAATCAGAGGAAGTCGCTGACATAGTCAACACATTACTTTTGGTAAAACGCGATTCGTCTACGGCCGAAAATTTATATCAAACCGATAAATCAAATCCCGCCGGAAAAGAAACTTGGAGCGCTGAGCGCGTCAGGTCAGAGCTTGGCGGCTCGGCTCTCACAGGAATAGGCGACATTTCAGTAAGCGCTGATTTTGGTTCCGGGAAAACAACCACGGTCACTGTTAACGGCATTTCGTTTAGCGGGTCCGAATTTAAAGATCGCTTTAATCTTCGTGCGCCTGCCAATCTGCAGATAGTCGGGCCACTTTTCAATGTCGAGCGAAGGTAGTTTTTTTAAAGTTAAAAAGATAATTTATTCCTAGCTGCGTAATTATTGAAACTATCAGTAAAACGACACCCAATGACCACCATGGAATTATTTTGTAGTTAAATGTCCCAATGACGACTGATAAATAGAAAAAATGAATGAAAAATAAAGAGTAAGAATGGCTACTCATAAAATCAAAAAACGGCTGCAACGGTTTCATAAATATTGATAATTTACTATGAAAAATATATAAAACCATGACCCAAAACATTCCGTAAGCAAGATAATAGATGTTTGGCGGATATTTATTTTCCGTAAAAACAAGAGTTTTTCCTTGTTCTAATAAAAAATATTTACCGACAGAAAATATCAAGATGGAAGAGATTATTGAAACGATCATAAAACGTTTTTTATTTTTTGAGGCAACAAAAAAATATGTAAAAATAAGAACCGTGCTCCAAGGCAACCACATGACGAGACGAAAATGAAAAGGAAATGCATTAAATAATAAAAATATCGATGATGCGAAAGAGACTATTGTGAAGGTCCACAAATACACGGGTTTATTACTTAAAAAACGGATAAAAGGCAGAAGAAAAAGAAAATACAAAAATAACACAACAAGCCAGTTTACATCACGATTTCCTAAAAGCAGTGCTTGATTTATTATTTTTGCCAAATTAAAAGCTTGCTGTTTAAATAACAAAAAATATGAAAAATAAACCAAAAGATAAATGTAGTAGGGAATAAGAAGTCTTTTTACCCGTTTGATAATATAACCTAAGTTAAAAGGCGAGTCTGATTTTCTTTCGAAATATAAATACGCGGAGCAAAAGGCAAAAATGGGAACGACAAAATGAGTGTAATCCCAGATTTGATAAGTAATTTTTTCAGATAAATAAAAGGCGGTGACGTGAATGACGACCATGATGGGCATTGCAAAACCACGAAGAAAATCGATTGTAGAATTTCTTTCCTTCATTAAATTTATTATACTGATCTGTTTTAAAATTTTTCGCTCGTAACCTAAAATTTGTTTATAAAGTCCTTATTCCAGATTCCGTCAAAGTCTCTTTCCCGCCAGTGCTCCCGCGCCAAAGATGTCTCCTTGCGCGCTGTCGGGAACCCTTCCGACTTTGCCACCTGCTCGGCGGTAGTTAATGCTTCGTAAATTTTGGTTACTTCACTCAAAATTTAGTAAGTGAATTAAAACGTTTCGCGTTACACGTTACACGATGCGCGATATAATATGCTATGTCAAAAAATCCCATCGTCGAAGTACTACTTTGGCCGGTGAAACTCGTTTTGTTTCTTTTGAAAACAGTACTCTTTGCCGCGTTTATCATCGGAGGCTGGTTTCTTTTTCAAATGATTGGGATATTGCCTGTTCAAGTTCCGGTGTCCGGCGCTTCGATGTTGCCGACGCTTCCTGAAGAAGGATTTGTAGACTTTCAAAGATACGTCGCCGATTTGCGCATCCAAGCGATACTTCCTCAACGCATAGAACGCGGGGACATCGTCGTTTTTGAAAATGAAAAAACTGCCAAAGAACTCAAAAAACAAGAAAAAAATGAATCCGGATTTGTGAAGCGCGTGATTGGATTACCCGGTGATACAGTATCTATCAAAAACGGTTTTGTTTATGTCAACGGAGAAACTATAAAAGAACCATATATATTGCAGCCAAGATCAACTTTTGGAAGTGACGCGATCAAGGATTGTCAGGAGATCAAAGTGCCGAAAGATAAATTAATTGTGTTTGGTGATAATCGTAAAATCAGTATGGATTCCCGGCAGATAGGTCTCATATCATATAACGACATTGAGTATTACATACCTTTTGAAAAACAGCAAAAGAGATTTACCGACAAATGGCGTGACGCTACTCATGATCTTGACACAGAATTTGACTCATTGTTTGTTGCCAACGAATACGTCTCACTTTTAAATGAGGAAAGGAAGAAAAATAATCTAGAACCTTTGACTTATGAACTCAAACTTGAACAATCAGCCAGACTCCGTGCCCAAAATATGCTGAATTACAATGATTTTTCTTTTGAAGCGGAAAAAAGCGGTTATACCATGGAACGAGCCATGAATGATGTGGGCTACACAAACATTGTCTTTGGCGAGTTTCCGATGACGGGTTATTTTACGGCGGAAGAACTTTTCAAAGCTTTTTTGGAAAGGCCCGGAGCTCGCGAATTTCTGATGAAACCTGATTATGACGATATCGGTGTGAGTACATTTGTCGGTTCTTTAGACGGTTGTCCTGTGCAGGTTGTTGTCCAGCATCTTGCCGGTTATGTACCGCCGAATTATGGTTCGGGAGAGGTCGCAAGTTGGAAAGAAGGATTGGATAGATTAAAAAGCATACAGCCTGGCTGGCAAAAAATAAAGGATGTTGACGAGTTTTACAATAAGTATAAAATTGAGGTTGATCGCATGAATGAGATCATCGCAACGCGCATTTTGCATATGGAACAAATTGTCAAACGCATGGAGGCAAACGAATGGTTCACAACTGAAGAAGAACAATGGATAGATCAGGATAAAGATCTCTCAAAAGAACAAAATGATCTTGCCGATAAATTAAATGATGCGATCAGCAGTTTTTGAGAATGAAATATTTTTATTAATGGATTTGAGTTTTATCTGCAAATTTTTTTCTACAACAGCTATTATGTCAAAAGCTTTATTCGTCAACTTCACTATTTTACTGCGTTTATCGACGGGACTTTCTTTGATCGCAATATAATGTCTCTTTTCGAGTCCGTTGACGAGCTCCGTGACAAATGGTGGCTCAACTCCAAGTTCTGTTGCAATTTCACCAAACTTCAATCCATCATGGGCTTTATGTAGTAATCCGACGACCATCCAGTCAAGCGCGGAAATTTTATAATCTTTCAAATAGACATCGATTTCATTTTTAAGCAAACGATAAGATTTTGCTTGAAGTCTAAGTAGGTCGTAAGTTTTCACAGGCTCTCTTGTGCCAATAAGCCGCTGCAGCGCGTTTTTAAACATAAAAGTTAAGTTTATGAAACAACAGTATAATCTAAAGTTGTCTTTTTATCAAGTTTTGCAGGCAGATTTACTTAATAAATCGGAGCTGCTCCGGTCGCTTCATTGGGAGAAGATGTCACATTTATAGTGTAGGGTGTAGGACTCGGAGTAATCAAATAAGCTTCAATTTTATATTCGATACAGTCGTAACCCTTTTTATGAGATCTGTCTTCTAAAGCATAATAACGGTATTCGTCGTATCCGGTTTCTACAGAATCCGTTGAAAATGTCGTACAGAGTTGATATCCGCTATTTGACTTAATTGAATACGAGTATTTTTGTTTTGATTCAGGATCAATTGAGTTACTATTTACTGTGCCGCCAAGCTCGTCAAGTGTGCGAGGGAGTTTTTGATTGTCCCGATAGTAGTTGTCAATACGGTATTTAATTTCCTGAAAATCATTCAATCTTGTCTTATCGAGGTTTATTGCTCTTTGAGATATTGGGGTGCCTGCAATATAAAAACTCACACCGACAAGCACTGCGCATAAAATCCCAAGTTCAATCAGAAATATTTTATATCTTTTCATAGGTGCGATCTTCCCGAACTTGCTGTAAATAATATCCAAATACCGATCCGGCGACAGTAAGTGTCACGATAAGATGCAGAACAAAATTAAGAGTGATATTTCCTTCAAGGAAAGAGAAAATAGTATAGATAATATAAGAGATCATGATGAGGAAAGTGACTACAAGGGTGAGATAGATAAGAAATTTACGTGAACGAAGACCGCGAAGTGGTGGAAACTCCATAGTTCGCTTGGTGATTCTCCAAAAGAAGAATACAAATAATGGATAGGAGACTATGACTGAGGCATTATATACTCGCAACATGGTTTTCCCAAAACCACGCGCAATATATCTTGCGGTATCATCAACTGCCGGAAACCAGTGATCGATAAAATAATGCAGAATAAATGCTATGGCAGTTGCCAAAACATAAAGACTGATAAAAAGTAGTATGTGTTCGAATGCATCCCACATACTTGGCGCGGAGTGAATATTAGATTCTGCACTTATACTTTGATCACGAGATGGAGGTATGGGTGGTGGTGGTGGAGGTGTGTTCAATGCTAGATCTATATCATTTTCTTGCCATCCCGCAGTCAAAAGATTTTGCTTAATTGTCTCATCGTTGGTTCCACTTTGGCGTAATTTTTCAACGTAAGAATGTAGTTCTTTGCTGACCATATGTTATTAAAATCAGTATACTATAATTAAAGTATGCCACAAGAAAATATATTATTACAATCGGCAACGCCGCTTCCACCATCACTTAACCCGCAAGTTGTTTATTCGTGGAAAGCTCCACTTCGTGCTTATAAAAAAAGAAGCAAATATATTTTACGTTTTTATATTGCCGTCGCGCTTCTTTTATCAATCATCATTTTTTTCTTAGGTGATCATATTCTTATTATCCCCATTTGGTCAATATTATTTTTATTTTATGTTTTGACCATCACACCCCCTCCTGAAGTTGAAAACAGAATAACAAAGTTTGGATTGGAGACTGCAGGTATTACACTGCGATGGGAAGTACTTTCCCATTTTTATTTTACCTCGCGTTTCGGTTTTGACATTCTCACTATAGTGACGCATGCTCCATATAGCTTTCATGCTTATCTTGTCATCCCAAAAGACACAATAAAAAAACAAGTGATGAGAATTCTTGCCGAACATATTGTTTATCAGGAAAAACCCAATCTTACTCTTACAGATAGATTTATAAAGTGGTTGTCATATCTCATTCCGGATGATGAAGAAGGCACTTCTGATCAATCTTCGGGTCCAAAAAACAAGGAAGATAAACAAATGGCTCATATTAAAGACGCTCTTGCATCTTTTTTCCAAAAACGACAGACGTCATCTCCTTCACACCAAACTGTCGTCCCCAGCGAATGACACCTTCATCTGTGGTCACAAGGAAAGCGTCCTGTTCGCGGGCAAGCATGATAAGATCAAAATCGGCATTACTATCAATAAAGTTAGTTCGTGTTGCATTGCGGTAGCGTTCTCTAAATGATTTTATTATGGTGCCAACGGCAATTTGAAATTCTTTCCGAGCTAAATTTTCTTTACCCATAAATTCTGTTGCCGCTTTTGTGATACTTTCCTCCGCCACATTCATACCTCGATAAGCTCGCGTACGACATTCGTCAATAAAACTGGCCATAACTCTCGAAGAAACCATAATCTCGGATAAATTTGGAGATTTTATTGTCACAGAACTAAAAAATTCTTGTAAAAATGCCTGTGACGAATCCTCAAAAAAACTTTCAATTTCTTCCTTGATGGTTGGTGGTATGAACATTTTGATATTTGCCGCATTTTTTTGAAAAATCTTAGTCAGAGCTTTGATTATGATTTCGGTTTTATCTCCAATGCCCATGTTACCTTCCATATTAAAAAGAAGGTTGGTATCGATGACATATTTGTCCATATTGGACTATTATAGCAGAGGGTAAGAGTCAACCGTATTTGTCAATATTTTGATTGACAATCTGTACAAAATTATGTAAGATTTATTTATGACAAATACACTACCTATCACCAAAGCAAGAGAAGAACTTACTTCTTTGGTGGAAAACGCAAAAAATAAATTAAGCCACTATGTTATTACGGTAAATGGATCACCGGCTGCAGTTTTAATATCTGTTGCTGAATATGAATCGTGGCAGGAAACAAATGAAATACTTGCCAATCCTCAGCTCATGAAGGCAATAAAACAAGGAGAAGAAGATATTAAGAAGGGACGATATATAAGTCTTGAAGATCTTAAAAAAGAATTAAAACTATAATGTATGAACTAGTAGTCTCTAAAAAAGCAGAAAAAGAAATCAAAAAAATATCAAAACTACATCAGAAAGCAGTTATAGAAGTTTTAGAGGAAATAAGAAGTAACCCTATTTCGGGCAAACCTTTAACACGAGAACTTACAGGATGGTTTTCTTATAAAATCGGGGTATATAGAATTGTTTACAAGATTAATACAAAAGATAAAATTATTTTTATCTTAACTGCCGGTCATCGTCTAACTATTTATAAATAATTTTTATACCAGGATTGGTTTCAAAACAAAATTTACAGCAGTTGGATACACAAAGGACTAGTTACAGCATGTTAATTCATGTTTTAGACTTTTGCTATAATCAATTCTAATGAAAACAAATGTAGCTTTTACAGATATCATTCTTGAGCTTCATGTACCAAATTTTAATCTTGTAAAAGACTTTTATGGGAAATTAGGTTTTAAAAAAATGTGGGAGTATCCTCCTAAAGATGAAAGTGGTTACCTAGTTATGTGTA
>CAYNLS010000003.1:0-3344 GCA_964398125.1 uncultured Gammaproteobacteria bacterium | reverse complement strand
AAAAGTATACTGGCGTTTTATTGTGGAAACGAACAAGTTTATAAACATCCGTTTTTTAAAAGATTTTCTAAAAAGACACCAAGAGGGTATGGAGTTGAAGTTTGTATTTATATATCTGATCAGAAGATAGAAGATTATTATAATTCTCTTTTGAAAATTTTACCCAGTAGTCGCTTTGCGCAGAAACTGGAACTGAAACCGTGGGGAAGAAAGGATTTCCGTTTAACTGATCCATTTGGATTTTATATTTGTATTAGAGAACCTGATAATATTCTTATAAAGTAAATCAATTAGATTAAAGTTAATACAAAATTGACTTTGTATATGAACATAATAATTCGAAAAACTACAGATAAAGAAGTCGAGTCGTTTGAAAGAGGAGAATGGAAATCCGAAGACATTAGTCATTATGGAAGACCGATAGCAGGAGAGGAATGGAAACCAACTTTTTTTACGTTTAAAGCAGAAAAAGAAGGAAAGATTGTTGGAGTAATCGGTGGCTTTCATATCGCCGGCGTTCTCTTTATTGAAAGAATTATAGTAAAAAATTCTGAACGCAATCAGGGAATCGGTAAAAAGCTTTTATTACAAGCTGAAAAGCACGCAATAGAAATTAACTCTCATAAGATATATCTCTATACAGGAAAAAGATGGAAGTCTAATGATTTTTATAAAAAATACGGTTATAGAAAAACAGTTGATTTACCTAAACATTTCTTCAAAAAAGATTTTGTAATCTACACTAAATATTTATGAATATTCAAAAGATAATCAACGAACTTCATAAAAAATATCCTGGTAAAAAAATTATTCTTGACCCACCGGAAAATCCAACGGAAATCATTTGTGAATTAGAACCTACATCAGATCATCCCGAAAAAAGTATTGCATTAGCAATAGTTGGTAAATCTAAATCTCATTACCATAAAAAATCAACTGAAATTTATGAATCAGTAAAGGGGGGATTAACTATTTATAAAGATGGGAATAAGCATGTATTACATGAAGGAGAAAAAATAACTATTGAGCAAAATATAATTCATCATGTTGAAGGGAATGAAGCTTGGTTTTTAACGTATTCAGAACCGGGATGGACTTTTGAGGATCATATTCTCCCAGATTTGATAATTGGTAATGGTAAGTTGGCTGGAAAAGGTGTGTATGCAAATAGAGATTTTAAAAAAGGTGAAATTGTGACAAGATATAATTTGAAAGCATTAACAGAAGAAGAGTATAAAAAACTACCGCGAAGTGAAAAAAAATTTACTCACAAGCACTGGGGACAGATATACCTCTATCTAGAACCTGATAGATATGTTAATCATTCGAAAAATCCAAACACTTATCAAGATCTGATGAACAAATGTGATATTGCAACAAGAGATATCAAAAAAGGTGAGATGATTACCTGTGATGCCACAAAGGATGATACTACATAAGTTTTGGCTTCATAACAGTCGCAGGTTGATATTTTGATAATTTTCATGGCTTTCCCATGCTCCAGAAATTTTCTAAAAAAGAAAATGTAAGAAATTTCTTCCATTTGATTACTATAGTGGCCGTCTCATCTTTAAAATTTTTAAACTTCGCAAACTATATCGATCTATTTTTTCATTAAATAACAAGCTAATTTTCAGTTTATGTTCAAAAAAAATAGCTTTACGCTACTGTTTTACTACAGGTTAAAACACAAAAATTTAATAGAAATTATTGATATCTTTTGATATAATAAGTACTATTGAAATCCTACAATTAGTGGTATACAGTTGAAATGCACCCAAGATATGAAGTGTTTTTTTTGCCAACATACGAATACAGAAGTTATCGAAACTAGAGTTTCAGATAACAAGAGCACGATAAGACGTCGCCGTTCATGCCCAAAGTGTAAACGGAGATTTACGACTTATGAGCGAGTGGAGGAGTTGCCTTTACTCGTCATCAAGCGAGATAAAAAAAGAGAAAGATTTGACCGTGACAAGCTAAGACAAGGCATATTTAAGGCGGTAGGTAAGACAACAGTGACAGCAGATCAAGTCGAGAATATCGTAAATCAGGTAGAACAAGAGATCATGCACTTAGGAAAACAAGAAGTAGAGAGTCAGGATATCGGCAATGCGGTTGCGGTCAGGCTTAAGGAGATCGATAAGGTAGCCTATATCCGTTTTGCCTCGGTATTTCGCCGTTTTGTCGATGTTGAAGAGTTTGAACACGAACTTAAGAAATTGTTGTAAAATGCAAGTTACTAATTTTATAAAAGTATATTTATATGAAACTATCCGGTGTCTCAGAGAAGGTCTTTCTTGACAGATATTCTCTTAAAAGTAAAAAAGGTGATCCTATTGAGAAAACTCCAAATGAAATGTGGCGTCGTATCGCCGGTGCCGTATCAAAACAAGAAAAGACACCACTTCGCAAAAAGTGGGAAAAGGCTTTTTATGAGGCAATGGAAGACTTTAAATATGTGCCAGGCGGCCGCATCCTCGCCGGTGCCGGAACTGGCTATGCAGTAACTTTTTACAATTGTTTTGTCATTCCCTCTCCTGCCGATTCACGTCAGGGTATCTTGAAAACCCTTGGCGAGATGATTGAAATCATGGCTCGAGGTGGTGGAGTGGGTATCAATATCTCTTCTTTGAGACCGCGAGGAGCTCGTGTAGAAAAAGTGAACGGATTTTCATCGGGTCCCTGTAACTGGGCCGAGATCTTCTCACTTGCAACCAAAGATATTATTCAGCAGGGAGGCACAAGACGAGGTGCCTTGATGCTGATGCTATGGGACTGGCACCCGGATATAGAAGAATTTATTACAGTAAAACAAGATCTTTCACGCATAAACGGAGCCAATCTTTCTGTTTGTGTTTCAGATAGCTTTATGGAAGCTGTCAAAAAAGATGCCGATTGGCCGCTCATTTTTCCTGACAAAAACGATCCTGAATATGATGAGGTTTGGAATGGTGACATAGAAGCCTGGAAAGCCAAAGGAAAAAAGATAAAAGTCTTTAAGGTCGTCAAAGCCAGGAAGATTTGGGATCTCATCGGTGAAGCGGCTTGGCGCTCTGCAGAGCCTGGAGTCGTATTTATGGAGCGTTATAATAAAATGCATAACAATTATTACTGGAATCGTATCATCTGCGTAAATCCATGCGGTGAGGAAGGACTTCCGGAGTGGGGAGTATGTAATTTGGGATCGATAAATCTGTCCGCATTTATAAAAGAAAAAGATATTAATAAGCCAGGAAAATTTGATTTCCGTGCTTTAAAAAAAGTAGTTCATACAGCAGTTCGTTTCCAAGATAATGTCGTTGATATGGATCCTTATGTTTTTCCCGGAATCAGAAAAACTC
>CAYNLS010000002.1:29641-32696 GCA_964398125.1 uncultured Gammaproteobacteria bacterium | reverse complement strand
AAAATATCACCTTCCGACCTTGCTTTTTGCAAAAAAACCAAATGTCCATAATGAAAAATATCAAAACAACCGCCAACGAGCACAATGCGTTTGTCGTGAATAGTTTTTTTTAGATCGTGGATTTGATTGTATCTCCATACGCCCTTTTTCATATTAGAATTAACATATAAATAAACTTTAGTCTCATCGCTATTATACACTGAAACACTATGAAACTTGTCACAGAGACCTCCGAAAATTCGCTCAAAATTCTTATCGTTTCCTCGACTCATACTCAAATCGTGTCCATACTCAAAAAAAAGCTCGGTAAATTTCAAGCTGATATTTTTGTGACGACAAAAAGGGTGGCGGATTTTTCAAAATATGATGTGTGCTTTTTTGTAGATTACGAAGATATCATTCCCAATGAATTTGAGGATTTGCAGGAAAAACGCATTGTCTACATACTTTTTGACGAGCCTGAGATGGCGCAAACACTGACTAATTTTGCTTATGAACATAAGCTTAATCACATAAAAATCATAAATTGGGAGCCGAAAAAAGAAAATTTGGAAAAAGATATTGATACGATGCTGTGGTTTGCTTTTTCCCGTTCCGAAGATATTTTCTTGCATATTTACCATGAAAATTTGCGGCCTAATCACAAAAAAAGGTCGGGCAAAAAAAAGTTCAGTTTTCCAAAATTTAGTCTAGAGTCACTATTAAAACCCAAAAATCTTATCTGGCTTGGCTTCGTTTTTATCATTACCGCGCAAATTATTTTTGTACCTCCGCTCCTCGTCTCATCTTGGTTTCATTATCAAGCAGGAAAATCAGTTCAGTCTGCTTCTCAAGAAAATGTTAAAAAATATACGGACATTGGGGGTAGTAGTTTAAATGTAGCTTCGATTCTTTATTCTATCCCAAGGCCGCTTCTTCATTTTTTTTCATTGGGAATCTATGTCGATAATGTATTTCAGATAAATAGTTCTGCGCATACCGTGCTTGAATCCGTGATGACGGTGAAAAAAGAAGGAGAAACTTTTTCAAAACTGCTGACAATTCCGGATAAAACAGATGATGAAAAAACCGAACTTAATAAACATAAAGATAATATTTTTGCCTCGCTTAAACTCATGGAAGACAATCTTATACTTCTTTCGGAAAAAATTCCGGATTGGACAGAAGGACTCACGGATATGAAAAAAAAGTTGGCTGAGGCCGCGATCACTGTTGATGGTATAACTTCACTTGAAGATCATGTTGACAGTATATTTGCAGGAGATAAAGAAAAAAAATATCTTTTACTTTTTGCAAATAACATGGAGATCAGGCCCGGCGGCGGCTTTATCGGTTCATTTGCGATTGCAAAAGTCAAAGATTATTCAATCACGGATCTAAAAGTATATGATGTCTATGATGCCGATGGACAACTGAAAGATCAGATCGACCCGCCTGCGCCACTCGTTGACTATCTGAATCAAACACATTGGTTTCTACGGGATTCTGCTTTTAAGCCTGACTTTTCCGAAAATTATGAACAGGCAAAACAATTTCTCGCACTTGAATTAAATGAAAGCGATTTTGATGGTGGTCTGCTTATCACAACGACGGCCATTCAACATATCCTGTCTGCAATGGACAAACTTTATATCCCGGATTATCAAGAAACGATCACCAAAGACAATTTTTATATCAAAGCTCAACTTTATGCTGAGGATGTTTTTTTCCCAGGATCATTGAAAAAGAAACAATTTTTAGGAAGCGTGATGAGCCAGATGATTCTAAATCTGGAAAACACTTCTTATACTTCACTTTTTTCCATGCTACAAAAATCTCTCAATGAAAAACAGATAGTAATATATAGCGAAGATGACGAGCTGCAGGCACTTCTTGAACAAAACTACTGGGCCGGGCGGACTCTTAACCCAAAATGCAGTCTTGATGATTCCATAAATTGCGTTCTTGATTATGTATTTTCATATGATGCAAATCTTGGCGTCAATAAGGCAAATTTTTTTGTCAAACGCCCGACAAAACTTTCCGTAACTATAAATGACCGCGGAGAGATCATAAATAAAATGACGACGACATTCATAAACAATTCGTTTCCCGATGTTTTTCCTGGTGGAAATTATAAAAATTATACTCAACTCATGCTGCCGCCAAATTCACGTATTGAAAGAGTCACCATAGACGGAGTGAATCTTTCCAGATACGATCAGACTAATTTCAACTATAAAACTGTCGGGTTCTTAATCAATATTCCGCCTCAATCCACAAGAACAGTTGAGATTACATACGAGCTACCAACGACAATCATTTCCGGCAATGGTGTTTATCAACTCATTCTCCAAAAACAAATAGGCTCACCAAACTATGATTTTAGCCTAGAATTTTCTTTTCCTGACAATCTAATTATCCAAAATAAGAACTTTTCCCCACTTGTAAAGGAAAATAATATCCACTATAATACCTCAGTTTCATCAGACAAGATTTTTATTATAGAATTTTCTAAAAAAGAGCTATGAATGCATCCGAGAAAAAAATTACATTAGTCGCTACACCGCGCAAAACTTTTGGTAAAGCAGTACGTAAAATGCGAAAAGAAGGTAAAATTCCTGCTAATGTCTTTGGACGTGATATCAAATCTCAGGCCGTAACTGTGACAATGAGTGATTTCAACAAAGCTTTTAAACAAGCTGGTGTAACCGGAATCATATACGTCGATGTCGAAGGAAAAACAGTTCCAACAATTTTAAGTAACATTCAACATCACCCAAGTATCGGAAGCATTCTTCATGTTGATTTTCGTGGAGTGAACCTCAAGGAGAAAATTGAAGCCGATGTTCCGGTCAAATTTGTCGGTGAGTCTGAAGCCGTCGCACAGAAAAACGGAGTTCTTATCACCCAGGCTGACCATATCAAAGTTGAAGCATTGCCAGCTGATATCCCGGCGCATATTGAAGTAGATATTTCTGCACTAAAAGAAATTGGAAATACAATAAGTATTTCTGATCTTAAAAAATCAGCAAACTACACCATCAAAGATGAAGAATCACGCATCATAGTTTCT
>CAYNLS010000002.1:16508-29631 GCA_964398125.1 uncultured Gammaproteobacteria bacterium | reverse complement strand
CTGAAGGCGAAGTTCCTACTGAAGGCGCTGTCGCAGAAGGCGATCCCGCTGCCGCTACAACTGCTGCTGAAAAAGGCAAAGCAACCGAAGCTGCCCCAGCCGAAAAACCAGGCAAAGGTGGAAAATAATGTGAGCAAACCCTTCTCCCCTGAACATTTTTCAGGATTTTCTACTCCAAAGGCTAGAGTAGCAGATTTTGCAACTCGTTATTCACCTCTTGTTACAGAACAATCACTTGAATTTATTCAATATAGAGCAACTGAATTGGGATTATCTTTCACACCCGATGAAACAAAAATTATTGCCGCTTTAAATACTCCTGGAAAAACACAAGAGTTTATGGATCGGGAACTCGTATACAACAACGATCATGATGAAACTGCGACCGAGGAAACGGCATTTTCGCCAAAAAGCGTCATGCAAAATGGCGCTGCCCATTGTTTTGAAGGCGCAACATTTGCATATGTTGTTGCTCATTTACACGGCTATAATCCGCAAATGATTCTTCTTGAATCAACTCAGGATATTCATCATAATGTTGTGGTTTATCAGGATAAAGAATCTGGAGAATACGGTTCAATGGCTCAATCTGCTTATCCGGGACTTAATGGCAAACCGGCGCGATTTTCTTCGATTCAAGAACTTGTTGAAGCTTATCACCCACATTATTACAGTATTCGTTCCAATGACCCAACCGACTATTCACTTATAGGGTATTCCGAGCCAATTGATCTAGTAGCAAGATATGGAACTTCATGGATGGATACTGAAGAACCTCTTTGGGATATTTATAATAGCTATATTAATGCTCGAGTTAATTTTTATAGAACTTTTGATGATTCAGGAATTACTCATCTATACGCTATGATCCGTGCGGTGACAAATGGTTGGATCGAGTTTAAACCTGATGGATCGCCTATTTTTTGCCCAGAAAATATGCCTCCAGACGCATTTAAATTGTGGCAGGATTTTTTTGGTTTTCATGGAGAAAATCCCAATGTTCCAAAAGGTAGAGCAGGAGCTATCAATCTCGAATTTCTTCAAAAATACGATACAACTCCTCTTGATTTACATGAATCTGTATCTGAACTAGACCAATATCTACGAAGTGGAAATCCACTTATTAGACTTTTCTACTAAAAGTATTGCTAAAATCGGTAAAAAACGTTATCATATCTTGCAATGAAAGAACTCTCAGTTATTGATACTTTAAAAAAGGTTGGTGAAGAAGTCACACTCTACGGTTGGGTCGATACAAAGCGCGATCATAAAAAAATTGTTTTCATAGATCTACGAGATCGCTCAGGAAAAATACAGATTGTTGGTAGCGAAAATTTTAAAGAACTTTCGACAGAAGACGTCATAAAAATCACCGGACTAATAAAACGGCGCCCAGAAAGACTCATCAATAAAAATATTCCCACCGGAACAATCGAGATGGAGGGCAAATCATTTGAAATCATAAATAAAGCCGTCACTCTCCCGCTTCCGATTGAAGGCGCAGGTTATGACATTGACGAGGATATCCGTCAAAAATATCGATACCTTGATCTTCGAAGATCACGGATGACGCGAAACATGATCTACAGATCAAAAACCACGATGTTCATCAGAAATTTTTTAGTTAAAAATGGATTTATAGAAATCGAAACTCCGATTCTTACAAAAACCACTCCGGAAGGGGCGCGTGATTTCCTGGTGCCTTCAAGATTGCAACACGGCAAATTTTATGCTTTGCCGCAATCGCCGCAACAATATAAACAACTTCTCATGGTCGGGGGAATGGAAAGATATTTTCAGATCGCCCGTTGTTGTCGTGATGAGGATCCCCGCGCTGTTCGCGCTTATGGTGAATTTACACAGCTTGATCTGGAAATGTCTTTTGTGACCCAAAATGATATTTTGAAACTCACTGAAAAACTTTTTACAGATTTAGTCAATGAAATTTTTCCAAAGAAAAAAATTAAACAATCTCCCTGGCCTCGTATATCGCATAAAGAAGCAAAGGAGAAATATCATTCCGATAAACCCGATCTTCGCGAAAATAAAAAAGATCCTGATGAGCTGGCATTTGCTTGGATCGTCGATTTCCCGCTTTTTAATGAACAGACCGAGGAAGATTTTTATCATGGATCCGGAAAATCTAAGTTTGCACCAAGTCATCATATGTTTACAGCGCCCCACCCGGATGACGTACCCCTTCTTGACAAAGACCCGCTTAAAGTGCGTGGATTACAACATGATTTGGTATTGAATGGTTTTGAAGTAGGTGGTGGTAGTATAAGAATACATGATCCAAAAATTCAACAAAAAGTATTTGAACTCATTGGATTTACAGATGAACAAAAAAGTCAATTTCATCACATGCTTGAAGCATTCACATATGGTGTGCCTCCGCACGGCGGTATCGCTCCCGGAATTGATAGATTTCTGATGGCTGTTTTAGGTGAACCAAGTGTACGTGAAGTGATGGCGTTTCCTACGATAGCAAGTGGTAAAACTGCTGTAATGGATGCTCCATCCCCAGCCACAAAAGAACAACTTAAGGAGCTTGGTATAATGATCAAGGAATCTTAATTTTTAGAAAACATGAAGTATATCCGCCTTGCTATTTTTTTTATATTTTTTACACTTTTGTTCTTATTTTATCCTGGAGATAACCCGATCCTAAAGCTCATTGCCTATGAACGGGAAGTTTTTAATGAAGAAACGACAGAACCAGCTATTGTCATAAAACCTATTCCTGTAACCAATCTACAAGCGCCCTATCTTACAGCGCAAGGATATTATGTAGTTGAACTTGATACATTCACTCCAGTACTTAAAAAAAATGAGCACACAAAATTTTATCCTGCTTCAACTGCAAAAATAATTACAGCCCTTGTCGCTTATGATGAATACGGAGAAAATGATATTGTGACTGTGAATCAAGCTTCAACTGAAGGCCAGATCATGGATCTAAAACCGAGTGAAAGAATCACTGTTGAAAATTTATTATATGGAATTCTTGTTCATTCCGGAAATGATGCGGCATTTGCTTTGGCAAGGCATATGGGTCTAAGTACTTTTGTTGAAAAAATGAATCTAAAAGCAAAATCGCTTTCAATGAAAAATTCCTATTTTACAAACCCAGCCGGACTTGATGATCCACTTCAAGTGACATCACCATATGATCTTGCCCTTGCCGCAAGGTCGCTTTTACAAAAAGAATATTTGCGTAAAATGGTCGGCACTAAGGAAATTGTCATCTCAGATGTGGATTATAAAATTTTTCATCGATTGACTAATGTAAATAAACTACTTGGGGAGATACAGGGAATCGGTGGACTTAAAACCGGATATACCGATCTTGCTGGGGAAAATTTGGTCAGTTTCTATCGTCACAATGGACATGATTACATAATCGTAATCCTAAAAAGTGAAGATCGTTTTGCAGACACCGCAACTATCGTAAACTGGATTGACACTTCAATCACTTATTTAATACCCGATTTGTAATCAATTTTCTGGAAGGAGTGAACCATAGGCAACTGCGGAAACGTAGGCTACAAATCTGTTTTCTCCAAGAAAGACATAAACCGGCTGGAAATATTCTTGATAAACGTCTGGATCATAATACGCCATAAAAACTTTCTTTATCTTTATTTCTCCGCTTTCCTGACCTGTCGAAACCACATATCCTTTTCCGGCTTGTAAATCTTGAAACGCTTGTTCACTACTTCGTAATGGATAAACTCCGATTTTATCTTTAGATCTTTCAAAATATTTGACTTGTGCGCGGATGAGCTGACTAACACCTTGATTTAGGCCAAACAAGACATAATGCGGACTATTATAATAAGTTGAAGTCACTACCGGATAGCCGTCGATATCGGGCCGATAAAAATCGATTTCGGCCATATTGGCGCCATCTATCTTTTCAAGAGTTGATATTTGTTGATTATCGGCGTTGAAGTGAAGATATATAACATTTCTTTTTCCTTGACTCAATTCCGACGGATAACGATTCATTTTCTGAAGCAACTCGCTGGCTTGAGATAGGATAAGATCCTCTGAAGGAGGTGATGACGGATTAAGTCTGATATCTTCTTTTGTCAAAACAAAATCAAAAGTGAAATTAAAATTTCCGATATCTATGCTTAGTTTCCTTTTACCGTCATCGAATGTCGCGACTCCATCAGCAGTTTTATAATTTAATCCATCGGTATTAAAGCCCACTTCCCTGGCCATAAGATTGATCTTGGGCACATATCCAAACGTCGGTCTTTCTTTTGGAAGGAAATACACATTTGCAGATGCTGATGCCTGTTCAAGATTGGCCGTGCCATCAAGTGTATCTAAAACATAAGTATAAGCATCGGATGATTTTGTTTTTGGGATTATAGGAGCCCTGATTTTGCCAAATACTTCGTTGGTTGTCGGTGGCGCGGTGACCGGCGGGGGCGCGGTCTGTTGTGAGGCTAAATATGTAAGGATCAGTTGTCCTGCAAAAAACAGAATAAGTAATACCAGAAGTAGAATAATAATGACTGGGAAAAATCGCCTTATATAATAATTCACTTCAGTCAGAGTCATATTATCATGATAACAAAAATGGTATAATAATTCCCAACTTCACCAGAGGTGCCGGAGTGGCCAATCGGAACAGACTGTAAATCTGTCGGGATTTTCCCTACGAAGGTTCGAATCCTTCCCTCTGGACACTTCGACAAGCTCAGTGCAAGCTACTTATTTTAAATGTAAAAATAAGATTATGTGGTATATCTATTTGCTTCTTTGTGATAAGAAAACTTTTTATGTAGGAGTAACAAATGACCTAAAAGAGAGGCTATGGCAGCACAAAAACAAACGATCTTTACATACTAAAAAGTTTTCGGTAATCGAGATTGTATATTGTGAAGCACATAAAAGTAAATATGAAGCTGCGAAACGTGAAAAACAACTTAAAGGATGGTCTCATGCAAAGAAGCAAATGCTTATAAATAAAATCATCGATGACTCTCATCGCACTGAGCTTGATGAAGTGCTGGGTGAATAAGGATGAAAAACAATGTGAGCTTGTATTGAGCGATCACGAGCTCAATCGAGGGAGAGTCGAAATAAATCCTTCCCTCTGGACTAGATACCTTTTTATTTGTATAACATTTGGCAAATTTTTACCCACAAAGGGTGCATCTCTTTCTCCAATGGATCTTGATTGTGTAATTCTGGATTATTAATAGTATCCATATTATTATTTAATTGTCTTTTCCAATAAACATGTTGCACATAATGAATTGCTTCTTGCACTGCAAGAATTCCTGCTTTTTTTTCCTGGGGGATTCGATTTAATATATATTTGTCTAAGGAAGATATATCTATAAATATTTTGTTATCTTCAGACAAGCCTGTATTTATTGGATTACCACTTAATATAATCGCAAGTGCATCTTTATCGGAACCATCTTTTCTTTTTAAAGTAAGTTTACCGGCTGAGTTTACCTCATCTGTATCAACTAAATCTTCAAGTGATAATTTATTACCTTGATATTTAGTAATATCAACTCCAAGTAACTTTAATGTCGCCAAGGATGCGCGTTGGACCTCTCTTTGAATTGCATCCGTAATTGGTATCTTTGGTTCTCTAACGCTCTGCAAAAGTAACATAGGTATAAAAGCATCTTTAGGAATTTCAGGTATTGCCTTAGGTAATTGGTCAACCGTTATAGGTTGAGGCTCAACTTGTGGCTGTGTATCAACCGATTTTTCTTGAGATATGGGATTAAGAGTGTTTTCAACTAGTAACCTAGTAAATAATGTAGCATCGCTTAGTGTTGCAAAAAAAAAAAAAAAATCTGCAGCACTTTGTAGTCTATTTTGTTGGGATTCCGGATTAGTAACAGGAGTTAGAGAAGGAGTAACTTCAGGACCTGGAGATGAATTTTCCATAATTTATTCTATAATAGAACATCTATATTAGTATAGAAGGTTCCAACATAGTCAACCAGCCTGGACTTGGAGCTTCCTCTGCTATACTTTCCGTATGATTATTATTCTAAATGGTTCAATAAATTCGGGAAAAACTACGGTAGCTAAAATCCTGTGGAAAAAAATTCCTAATACTGCTTTTATCGAAGTAGATAAACTAAGGGAATTTATAAATTGGATGGACGGGGATAAAGCTTATCCATTAAGCATTGAAAATGCGATTTTGATAATGAAAAATTTTATAGAAAAAGGATTAAATGTCATTTTTACCTATCCTCTCGATGAGGAAGATTATAAATATATAATTAAAGAATTAAAATCGACAAATACCAAGATTTATATTTTTACATTTAGTCCAGATTTAAATAAAACTTTGACTAATCGAGGAACAAGAGAATTAACAGATTGGGAAATAAATAGAATTAAATACCACTACCATATCGGAATTAATAAACCATCTTTTGGGAAGATCATTGACAACACTAATCAAACTGCGAAAGAAACTGCAAACGAAGTAATGGCTTATGTTAAAAAAAATTGATTTAGGTAAAACGTTCCAACATTGCGACCCTGTTGAAAATTCATATAGTAGTTGTTACACTTTAACTATGAAGCTATTTTTTAATAAAAACTTTATTTTAGGTTTGATAACCTTTCTTCTCTTGATTGGTTCTTCTTCGACACAAGTTGTTGCTTCTCATAATCCAAACTCTGCAGATCAAGGAATTCCAGAAAAAAATGGTACGTACGATGATCCAGATCATAAGGGAGTTAAGGTAAGAGTTTTCGTTCATCCTGAAAAACCAGTAAAAACCACTTTACCTTCCCTTGTTTGTGAGTTGCCTGATCCGGATTCTCAGACCACCGTTGGTAATGAAGCATGGTATCTGCCTTCAAACTGGAGCTACAATCTAAATCCGGCAAGCACTCCTTCAACCGTTGGATCAGCTAATATAGCAACTATTGCAGGAAACGGATTTTCAGACTGGTCAAGTGCAACTGGAAATAAAATAACCTTTTCAAGAGGTCCAGATACTACCGTTTCTAGACAAGCATATGATGGGAAAAATATTATTGCTTGGGGTAGAACTTCGGGCAGCGCTTTGGGTGTAACTTATATAAGATATTTTTCTAGCACTGGACTTGTGGTAGATGTAGACACGATCATGAATAAAAAATTTAAATGGAGCTGGTCAAACTCAAATACTTGTGCTGATTTAAACTCATACGACGCTGAAAATATCATGACTCATGAGCTTGGGCATTGGATTGGATTAGATGATGAGTATGATGCTGCAAATTTTCAACATGCCACGATGTATGGCTATGGTTCCAAAGGTGAAGTGAAAAAAAATACTTTAACTACGGGCGATAATGCCGGCGCTTTTGCGATATATAATCCTTAATATTCTGAGAAAAAAAGTTCCAACGCAGTCCATCCTCCTTCGCACGAAGCTTCGGAAGGGCAAAGCCAGCCTAGACTTATTTCTCATCCATCCGAATGTTATAATTGCCTTCGATGAATGAAAAAAAGTTTATCCTACAGCAAAGACCTAATCTAGATCCCGACTTTCAATTACAAAAAATAAAAGACGTGCGACCTTTTCCAATTGATAAAGTGACGGCTTATGGACTCTTTGCTTTTGGAATGTTGACACTGATAGGTGGCGGATATATCGCCATCGATCAGTTTAATCCCATGGGGCAAATCATCGGATGGAGTGCTGTTGGGATCGGCGGCGGAATAGCTTTAAAGGGAGCTTTTAAATTAGGCGATTTATAAAGTTAAGTTTATAAAAAATAAGTTCTGCTATAATTCTCCAATGTTAGAAACACTTGCTAATCGCATCGCAGTCAGCATTCCTCATGCCGTCAACAGAGCAATACCTGTTGCCGACCTGACTCTTTTTCATTTGCGAAGAATGTTCGGCGGGCAAGATCATCCGAGTATAGCCTATGAGCGGAGTCTATATGAAGCGGCTAGAATAAATTTAACTTACAATGAAATCGCAGCGCTAGACGATCAAGATTTTTTTATGTTTCAATCTGCTTTTCAAGGAACTGTTATTGAAGGACTCACTGCTGCGGGGATCGAAATTACAGATTGGATGTCTACTATTTTATTACCAAATGGTAAAAAAAATATCTTGACCCATGAACGTGACCATTTAAAACCTGTTTCTCAACCTTTTAAAGAACGTGCATGGTTTGAATTTTATTTTTATAAAGATAAACGGTCAAAAATTGGACTCAATGGACAAGTTCACTATGATGCGCTTAATGCTGGCGATTATGAGAATGCATTGGCTGCTTCAGAACCACAATCTTTATCATTAAACGATATACACACATCACGAAGATATTCTGACAGAACAAGTGATTACGAATTTATTCATTTAGTGGAGGAAAGAATTGCTGCGAGAGAAAGACACTAGTTATTTAATTAAATACATTCCGGCAAATTTAATTTCATAATAAATCGCTGTTTGAGGTTTTTTTGTCTAAAACCTGCTATAATACTCATAGAGTTTAGATATTGATTTGTGGTTAAGAGAAATTGGGTTTTCCTACTTCACCCTTCTTCATTATTAAAGCTCCCTATAAATTTTTTATTTAATTCATAATCTTATGTCTCAGTACTATAATAATCGTTTTAACAGGAATTTTTCCCGCGGTGTCAGACGTATAAAAATTTTTGACCCCACAAATCTTGTCAAAAATACTCAGTTTGCACCTGTCAAAGAGGCTGAATATGTGGCAGTAAACTCATTTACGAGTTTTCCGATAAATGATCGCTTAAAACATAATATTTTGGCAAAAGGTTATACAAAACCTACACCTATTCAAGATCAGGTAATCCCACTTATTTTGGAAGGAAAAGATGTCATCGGTATCGCCAACACCGGCACCGGTAAAACTGCAGCTTTTCTCATACCTCTTTTAAATGAAATTGGAAAAAATCGTAGTAAAAAAGTACTGATCGTCGCTCCCACACGCGAACTTGCCGTGCAGATAAAAAATGAACTTTTTGCTTTCACTGCTGGTATGGGTATATACAGTGCACTTTGTATCGGAGGTGTCAGTATTTATGGTCAGAGATATGAACTGCGTCGAAATCCCAACTTTGTGATCGGTACGCCGGGACGAATAAAAGATTTGGTAAAGCAAAACATTCTAAGTCTTTCGACATTTAATTTTTTTGTTCTGGATGAGGTCGATCAAATGGTAGATTTTGGATTTATAGCAGATATTAGATTCCTGATATCTATGCTCCCTAAAAATCGACAGTCACTTTTCTTTTCAGCAACGATAGACCCGCGGTCAAAAGAACTGCTTTCAAGTTTTGTGCATAATCCGGTCACGGTTTCCGTAAAAAAACAGGATATTCTGCAAAATATCAAACACGATGTGATCAAGGTGACTGATCAAAGAAAAAAAATCGAACAACTTCATGATTTGCTCATCAAAAAAGAATTTGAAAAGGTACTTATTTTCGGTCGTACCAAATGGGGCGTTCAAAGACTTTCAGACGAACTTGTCGAACGCGGATTTAATGCAGATGCAATACACGGCAACAAAAGCCAATCTCAAAGACTGCGAATTTTAGAAAAATTCAAAGTAAACTCTATCCAAATACTTTTGGCCACGGATGTCGCCTCAAGAGGTCTTGATATTGACAAAGTAAGTCATGTCATAAACTACGATCCACCTGAAACTTATGAGACTTACATTCATCGCATCGGAAGAACAGGCCGCGGAGATAAATCTGGCACTGCTATAACATTTGTTTAAATGCTTTACTAGATACTTACGTCTAATATTCTAGTAATGAAAATTCACGCTCCCAAATCACATCCCCGTTATTTGTCAAATTATTATCGCGATATAATGGCTCAAGGAGTGAAACTGGGAATTACATCTCTTCAAGGATTGACTGCACATGGACGCGGAGAAACTTTTGATTATTTGATCGGTGAAACGACAGAAATCTTTGCCAAAACTGCAATTCAAGCTGCTGCAGCAACTCTCATTTTAGCTAAACATCCTGTTTTATCCGTGAACGGAAATACCGCAATTCTTTCAGCAAAAGAATTTGTAAATCTTTCTAAAATTCTTCCCGCGCAAATTGAAGTAAATCTTTTTCATGCTTCAAAAACTCGAGAAAATATCATTAAAAAATACTTGGAAAAATTCGGAGCCAAAAAAATCTTGCTTCCAAGTAAAACTGTAATTCCTGGGATTAAAAGTAACAGACGCATGATAAATGCTGAAGGTCAAGCAAAAGCCGATGTGGCTTTTGTGGGACTTGAAGATGGGGATCGCACCGAAGCGCTTGCCGCCATGGGCAAAACTGTGATTGTCATATATTTGAATCCTCTCTCCCGCTGCGCTCAAAAAGCAAATATTACAATAGTCGATAATATCGTCCGCGCTTTTCCTTTACTCGTAAAAACGGTTTTAGATTTAAAAAATAATGATCGCAAAAATCTGCAGGAGATTTTAGAAAAATATAATAACCGCGAAGTGCTCAGTCAGGCAATAAAATTTATTAATAAGAGACTTATCACTCTAGCAAAAAAATAAATTTTCTCACAATTTTATAAGTATTCTTATCTCCCTCATCACAAATAAAAGATAAAGACCCGATGCTAATGTCAACGAAATCAGCATATTGATGAGCGGGGCAAAAGGTAGAAACGAAATCCCAATCATCAATATTCCTGCGCTTACTACTGAACCTATCAACGAACGAACGAGTGTGTCAGTGACCTGAATCGCTTTCGGCATGATGCGATAAAGAATGACCATTAATATCACTACTTCAACTGTGACCGCAATGGTATCTGCTATAGATAATCCTACTGCGCCGGTTTTGGTTGAAAAATAAAAAGCGATAACAATAAATACAATTGTTCTGATAAACGTTGCGATGAGTGGTAAATTGGCATTTTGCCTTGCGTAAAATGCACGAATTACGACCTCCAAAAGCACTTGACTCAAAAGTCCAAGCATATATCCCCGAGTGACCCAGACTATCAGGCCTGTTTCTTCTTTACTAAAATTAAATAGAAGGTCGATGAATCCGGGCAGAGTCAGGGAAAGTAAAACAGTGATACCTATCGAACTTGCTATTAAAAAACGGAGGGAATTATTTATTATTTTCGCAAACTCTTCATTTTTATTTCTGATTGCCATTGTCGAAATTGTTGGCAAAAGTGCGGTTGCAATGGCCGTACCTATAAGTGTTTCCGGCACTTGTAAAATAAAATAACCATAAGTCAATGCCGTCACTGATCCTTGTGGTAGATATGAAGCAAAGTTGTCACGGACAATAAATATGAGCTGAATAAAAAAAACAGTTGCTACACGTGGACCGGTAAGATTCATGACTTTTCTTACTCCTTTATCCTTTAGATCTAAAATCGGAGTCCAGGTAAATTCATGTCTCAATAATCCCGGAATTTGTATGCCCAAATGTAAAAGTGCTCCCAAAATTGTGCCGTACACCAATCCGTAAATTCCAAATCCGAAAGCAGGTAAAGTCACTCCATATATTCCAAAACCGGCGCTTGGAGCAAGAATAAGGACGCCGATGATGACACCAATATTGTAGAAAATCGGAGAAAGCGCAGTCAGAAAAAAATGTTTATGAGCCTGAAGCGAAGCGGAGACCAAACCGCTTATAGAAAAAATAAGAAGAGCAATAAAATTGATTCTCATCAATGACACCACCAAATCTTGCTGCTCTGGAGAAAATCCAGGAGAAATGCCGAATTTACTTTCAACCACAGGTCTTGCTATTATTGCCAAAAAAATCGAAACAATCGCCGTCACTACAAATAAAATATTTGCGGTTTTTGAAAAAAGTTTCCACGAAGGTTTTTTACCGTACTCTTCAATATATTCTGCAAAAATTGGTATAAACGCCAGAGCTAGCGCACCACCTGAAAAAAGCGAAAGCACGAGATCGGGGAGATTGTTTGCGACGTTAAATGCATCAATCTCGGCACCAAATCCAAATTGATTGGCGATCAGAGCCTGACGCACCAACGCTACCAATTTATTTACGGCAAAAAAGAAGGTCAATAAAATCGAGGCTTTAAAAACCTTTGACATATTTTTTCTAATAAACTACTACTCCACTTTTTCCAAATGACGCCCATTTTTTTTCAAAAAGATCCCGCGACCAATATACCTGTCCGTAAAGCGGATCGTTGATGATAAATTGTGACGGATTGCTTGCCGGACCCACATATCCAACCGCAGTTACAGCATGTTCGTCTCTCGTGCCGGTTATAGTTTTTCCCGAAGGAGTTTTCCAAGAGGTCGGCCAGCCTCCTGAACTGTAGACCCAGATCACGACCGGATTGCCTTCCGAAATTGCTTTTGTGAGAGAAATCGCATCCCAATTTTCAAAATCTTCAGCCTCTCGATATTCTTTTGCCACTCTTTCGATTGGCCCCCAATATACTCCGTAACCGTCAACCATTTGTTTTCCATCGACATTTCCGACAAACGCGACATGTGGATCACCCCAGACATCACCTTCATGCGGCGTGTTGTCCACTCCAACTTTTGCAAGCAAAGTTTCTTCAGAAACCTGCACCCCACGGAAACTAAGTGCCATACGCAATGCCGCTATTTCACAAGATAATCCGTGTTGTTGAAGCATGATCGGAACCGCAAGTTTTACAGTCTGTTCTTGAGAAGTAAAACTGACTATAAAATCTTCAGTTGAATCAAGTCCGCGCGCACTTTTAATTCCTTTTGCTAGTAAAACTTTATAAGTTGTACTATATGAAAATGGTGAGCTGGGTTTAAAAATCAAAGTATTTCCTTCCCATGAAAAATCGCCATCAATCTTGGGTTCGATAGAAAACAAAGATTCTGCTGAACTTTTGTCCACCTCTTGATCAAATGTGATTTTAATTGGTGCCTCGATTGAAACTGCATCCCAATTATTTTCTGGATATGATTCTGTGACTTTTACGCGGCCGATCGTAGAGAAAGATTTGACGACATCTTTTTCAATAAATCCAGAAGGCTCACTTTTTGTACCTTGGGCAATTTTTACAGTATATTTTGTTTCATACTCCAATCCAACAGGTTTGAAGGTCAATTCCTGATCATCTTTCCAACTAAACTGTCCGGCAAC
>CAYNLS010000002.1:6851-16408 GCA_964398125.1 uncultured Gammaproteobacteria bacterium | reverse complement strand
TAAACTTTTTTTGTTCCATCAAGTTTTGCTTCGACGGGATGAGATGGTGAAAGCAAAAAATCAAATTGACTGACCCGATCATTTGGTTCCGAAAGTTCGACACGAAGATTAGTACCGATTTCAAAATCAGAAGTTTCATTTTTTGGAAAAACATTAACGATATTTGGGGAATCTTGTGTAATAAAATCAAAACTTTGTTCATAACCTTCCGAAATCCCGACCACATTTTTTATTTTTGAAAGTGTTACGGTATATTTCGTGCTTGGTTTTAAACTGACCGTCGGGTAAAAAACTAACTTTCTATAAAGATGGGTCGTGTAAAGAGAATCCTCAAAAAGCCAGACGCCCGGCACATCCGGAGTAATTTTTTTCTCAAGATCATTTCTTGAAACTGGCCGGTCAAAAATGATCTCCAATTTTTTTGTGACTTCATGACCTTTTGAATCATCATGTGGAACTACACTTTGAATCCCGGGTCTTGGGATAAGCCAATAAGCTGCTACAAATCCGCCACCTAAGACAACAAAAAGCTTCAAAACCAGGGCCGTGGCCACAAGCAGCTGTACTTTATGTTTAATGTGAACGGGTTTTCTCTTTTGATGAAGTATGAAATAAACTACAGCAAGAATGACAAAAAAAACTATGAAGTAAATTGTGACGACCTCTGGAGGAATTAGTGGTGAACCGGAAACTGGCAGATTCATAAGAGTAATTGTATAGTGAGCAAGATTGAAAAATCAAAGAGAACTTAAGATTCCTTTTGCTGATTCCAATTTTGGTGAATAAAAAAGTGCTTTTTCCGCTTCCTGTTTTGCTTTATCTTTATCACCAAGACCGATATAAGCTTTTGCTTTTTCAACATGAAGTTCAGCGAATGAATCGTTACTGACAAGTCCGACATCGGCAAGTTCTATCGCTTCGCGATAATTTCCAAGTGCATTTAAAGTTTGCACAGGTTGAATTTGATACCAAAGCATTCTTCGTGGCCAGCCCAATGCTCGCGATTTTTCAAAAGCGTCTTTCGCTTCTTCATATTGTCCAAGTGCATAGTGACTAGTTCCCAAATTAAAATATGCATACATATCTTTGTCATTACTCTTGATCTCTGCTTTTGCCCGCTCTACAGCTTTTTGGTACATCGTATCCTCATCCCAATCTTCTCCGATGATTTCCATTAATAATGGTTCTTGTTCGGCTTTATAGATTGGTAAATATTCACGATTAAATGCTTTCCACTGAGTTTTATCAAACTCATCATATTTGTAAACAATGTTTACTCCGATATAAGAATCATCAGCAATAAATACTCCTTGTGCATCATCAAATCCCCGGATGATCGTCACGTGTCCGATGTCTTCATTTGGGTGCAGCCAGTCCTCTGCTAAAACATAAAAACCATTCGCAAGCAGTAGTTTTATACGTTCGATATCGCCGTTATAAAAAAGCTTTGAATCGACATTATATTTAGATTTTAAATAATCACGGATTTCATAAGTAAAAACATTTTTGTCATCATCATTAGTGCGAAGCACTGACTTTGTGACGTCTTGTCCGACTGAATAATCGAAGTATTGTAAAATCATTGATGTTGTCGCTGGCGCGCAATTATTGAATGTCTGTGGCACCCATTTTGCACCGGGTAACAATGCGCTCGTCCCAATCTCGTGCACTTCTACTTTTTGAGGATTCTCGATAATTTTTGGAATGTCGATGAGTTTTGTTTTTTCTGTTGGTTTGTAGGTTTCTGGTTTTATCAACTTTCTCTTAAGAAAAATTCCTGAGATCACAAGTAAGCCTACGAGAAGAATAAATCCCACAATGATAAACGAGTATATTTTCCTTTTATTGGTGAACTTTTTTGAATAATGGTAGGATCTTCGTTTCATAATTTTAAGAATAATCAATATTTACTTGAAAAACAAAAGTTATATGTATAATGAATTTAATGGGTAAAAAAAAGATTCTACTTTTAGCGCTTTTAGCAGTGATTCTTAATGCCTTTGTCTTTCCTCAAATTCCTAGGTTTTTATCAAAACAAAAACCGATTAATTTTCAAAATTTAAAAGGTAACTTTCAAGCCTCGGCAAAAAGAGCAGTTTTTAATAATGACAACCTTCAAGCTCCGCAACTGCTTGCACATGATAACATAAACACTCAAGTTTTGGGAGAAAATAATTCAAAAAAAAGAATCGAGGTAGATCTTACAAACCAACGCTTATATGCCTATGAAGGTGATACAAAAATTTATGATTTCCTTGTTTCGACAGGAAAATGGGGAGCAACTCCGACCGGTACTTTTAAAATCTGGATAAAACTTCGCTATACTCTTATGAGCGGCGGATCTCAAGCATTGGGAACTTATTATTACCTGCCAAATGTTCCGTACACAATGTATTTTTACAATGATCAAATCCCTCAATATGTGGGCTATGGCATACACGGTACCTATTGGCACAATAATTTTGGTCATCCTATGTCGCACGGTTGTATTAATATGAAAACCGAAGAGGTTGAACAACTTTATAGCTGGGCAATGCCTGATACTCAAGGGGAAAATAGTATAAGAGCTACCGCAGACAACCCCGGAACTGAAATAGTGATTTATGGTACGGCTCCAAATGAATAATTAAGAAAATTCGTATCTTCATGGAAAAAATTAGTACTTTTTTGCATCTACAAAGGGCTTTCTTTAATCGAGCTTTAAGAGTGCTACTTATAACAAACGCCCTGATACTTATTGCCAATTATATGCTCGGACCGATATATGCAATCTTCGTCGAAGATATTGGCGGAGATCTCCTTGATGCTAGTCTTGCCGCGGCGGCATTTGCATTTTCCGCCGGCATCACCACTCTCCTTTCGGGTCGACTTAGCGATAAAGTGAGGCGTCCTGAACTTATTGTAGTTTTAGGATATATTCTTATTGGAATCGGATACTCTCTTTATATTTTTGTAAATTCCATCTGGTTTTTACTTTTATGTCAAATAATAATCGGACTTGGAGAGGCCGTATACTCGCCGGCTTTCGATTCAGTCTATTCGCATCATTTGACACAAAACAAAATGGGTCGTCAGTGGGCAGCCTGGGAGTCGATGAATTATTTTTCAGCAGCTCTCGGAGCGATTATTGGAGGTTTGATTGCGGTAAATTTTGGATTCGATGTCTTATTTATTATTATGGCGGTACTTTGTCTTTTAAGTGCTTTGTATATTTACACACTTCCTAAGACGATTTTATAATTATTCAGCCTCAGCACTTGTATACTTCACGTTGAGTTCATCCAAAAATTCTTTAGCAAATTCTACAGGTAAAATCCAGTTATAACCTTCTTTGACTTCCGAGCCAAAGGTTGCGATACCGACTATCTCACCATATTCATTGAAAGCCGGACCACCACTATTGCCGCCAGAACTATTGGCATCTATTTGAATCACATCATAATCTCCTTGTGAAGATTTTTTAAATGCACTCACAATTCCCGAAGTAAAAGTCGCCTGAGTATAACCTTCTTCATTTATGTCGGCAATCGCAGGATACCCAAGTACATAAATTTTACTTCCTGGCTTTAAGCTTTTGGTACTTCCCAAAGTCAATGCTTTATAACCTTCTTTATCAATCTTTAATATCGCAATATCTTTGCCGACCGCAGGATACGGTTCTCCGACTTTTTTAAGCTGTGCGTAAAAACCTTTATCGACATAATCTTCATATGTTCCTTCCGTTTGTTTCGGATCAAAAACTGCGATTTTATATGTCAGATCATTCAAACTTCCGTTTTCAGAGACAAAATTTAGCAATTTACTATAGTAATAATCAATCGTTTCCTGCTCGGTATCTGCAGAAAGTGCCGAATATACGTTGTCATATAATTGTTGGGAATATCTCTCCCAAACGACATCTCCCACGCGGTCTTCTGAAACATTTACTACATGAGCATTGGTGACAATATAACCTCGTGGATCAACTAAAAAGCCCGACCCGACAAAGACTGTAGAAATCGGTTCCTCCAAGTACTGCTCGCCGGCATAATATTCATCAGTTTCCTCATCATAAATAGGTTCCGGAGTAGAAATCGTGCCGGCAAATCTTACGCCAATGCGTACTGTCGAAGGTTGGGCCATAGTAAAGATTTCTTCACCGCTTTTGACAGATCTTTCCAGATTGGATGTCGTGCCTTTTACGTCATCTTGTTTTGAAAAATAGGACAGACTTCTTATGAAGGAAACTAAAAGCAAGAGTACAACTACGAAGATAAATACTTTTGTATAATTTTTATTCGAGCTTATTGAACTCATGTCAGTAATAATATACACGAATTATTTTCAATAGCAAGAGAATGCTATTTGCAATTTTTATTTTTCCACCCTTTATAATATAAAGCTATAGAGAAGAGGCTATTTAATATTATGGGGCAATTTTCATATTCTCATTTCAAAGAAGCAAAAACGATAAAAGAAGTCATCGAAGAACTTAAATATTTGGATGACGGCCTTCGAAATACCGATCTTCAAAATCTTATCGCTTTCAATCATACCTATTTGATCATTACGAGAAATGTGTTTAAGAGGTTTGGAAAAAACTATTTTCAGAATGATGATCTCATGGAACGAATTGATGTGAATTTTGGAAATTATTATTTTTCCTCTTTAAAAAAATATTTAAAAAATAAACCGTGTCCTCCTGCTTGGAAAATATTGTTTGATAACTGTATCAAAGATAATAAATTTCAATTTATTTATATGGCGCTTGGAGTGAACGCTCATGTAAACAATGATTTGCCGCAAACTTTGGATGATGTCATGAAAGGAAGCAGATTCCAGTATGATTTTTTGCTGATAAATGAAATCATAAAACACAGTCTTCATGAAGTCGTTAGATCTTTGCATGAAAAAAATCGGGCTATGAATATTGCAAAAAATATTTTTGAAAGTGTTTATGCAAAATATCTTAACAATCTTATTTCTGAATGGAGAAATGACGCATGGAACTCATATCTGAAGTTAATTGAAAATAAAACCACGGTTCAAAAAATAGAACTGAAAGCCAAAAAAAAGGCTGAGAATATTACTTATATTCGCAGTATCCTTGATCTCAAAAAAATATTAAGTAGGTGATTTCACTTTTTTCTTATCTCTTTCCAAAAATACATACTGCCAAGAACAAGAAAAACTATCATTGCAAACCAGGTGATAAATCCGACAATATTCAATCCGGCCATACTACTGTAACCCATCATATAGATTCACCTCTTTTCGAATTTTAAATATTATATTAAAAAAGTACGTTTCTTTCGTTCCAGTAAATTTTGTATTAGAATGTCAATTTTCTGAGCTGCGACACAAGTTACGGAATCAGCCCCTCCATAATAGACAAATAGCATGTCATTTACAACTACCATTCCGCAAGGAAACACAACATTTCTTACCATGCCTTCGCGTTCAAAAGCTTCAGTTGGTTCAAGTATCGGATAATGCAATCTTGAAACAATCTTAGATGGATCATTAAGATCAAGTAACATCGCACCGACTCGATATTCGTGATCCTTTGTACTTACTCCGTGATAAAGGATCAACCAACCGTGTTCGGTTTTATATGGTGGTGCGGCAATGCCGACTTTTTCTTCATCCCAAAGATTTGCTCGAAGTGGAATGTAGTTTAGAGTCCTGAGCCAGACATCATTGCCGTTAAATGAGTTTAAACTATCCACATAGTCAATCACAATATCATTGTCTATCCTGTGGAAAAAAACATATTTGCCGTCTATCTTTTCGGGGAAAATGCACGCATCTTTATCATCAATCCCGGGCGGAGAAATAAGTACCGGATCATCCCACGCCCATTTTCGATTTTTAAAATCACTCATAGCAATTGATGACATGGCAACCCGCGGGACATTGACTCCGTCAAACGCTGTATACAGCATATATAGTCTATCGTCGATTATCGTCACTCTCGGATCTTCACACCCTGACCAAGCACCGACTCGAGCTTTATCCTCAAATGGTTTACGAGGTTGATAAATCGGTTCTATGAGCCTTTCCGTGATATGAAATCCGTCATTTGTTATTGCCAAACCTATGGTTGAAGTATTGTCATTCGAAAATGCTCGATACAAAATATTTATTTGTGATCCATCATAAAATGCCGCTGGATTAAATACACCTCTTGATTCCCAAGCATGTTCGGGTTTTGGTCTAAGAATGGGATTCTCTTTAAATTTGATAAGTTTTGGCGGTAAAACATCACTGACTTGTACGCGTTGGAGTAGTTGTTTATAAGGATATGAAGCGCGACAGCAGGTTGTATCGGCCGCGCCATAATAAAGATAAAATGTATCATCATCAACCATCGCTCCCGATGGAAATACTACCTGTGGGACTATACCGACATGTTCATAATTTACCTCGGGACGTAAAAGTGATTCACGAATCCGTCCGATCGGTTTCATCGGATTTATTTTATCAAGCATCACCGCTTCGATAGTAAAATCGCGAAAACCAGGAGTGTAATAATGTCTGATATTTGCATAAACAAAAAACCAGCCATACTCTGTGGCAACGGGAGGAGCACCAACTTCAAGCTGATCGCTGTTCATTCTTTGAAGCGGTAAAACATGTTCCTCAAGCGACAAATACCAATCTCGCCAATACAGGGGTGACCACATATCTTCAAGTTTGTCAAACTCGGCAAGCGCGATTTTTGCAGGCGGAAGATCGGTATGTGGAGTAAGTAGAGCTACATATTTACCGTTAATTTTTTCAGGGAAAAGCGTCATTGCTTTTGCATTAAAAGGGGTGACCAAATGTCTCTCTCTTATAGTTTTTAAATCGTCACTGATCGCAACGGCAATTTTTATACCTGTCGGAGTTGGTGGATAGGCAGAAAGTGCCGTATAAAAAATGATATATTTACCATCCATTTTGACGACTCGCGGATCTTCACAGCCATACTGCTCCCATTCAGCAGTCGGTGTAATCAGAGGGTGATTTTCCGAAAAAATTTTACCATCTGCGCTTTGGGCATGTCCGATCACAGAAAGATGAAGTTTTTGCCCCATATATTCCTGTTCCGCGCCCATGGCACGATAAAGAAGATGATACATGTTTTGATCTTTGACGATACATCCATTGAACGTGGCATACGACTCCCAATCGTGTTGCGGGTTTGGTTTGACTAAAGGATTTGTCGGATCACGATCTAGTACGATCATAAATTACATCACTTTATTGACAATGGCTGGTTCAAGTTTGGCTATATGCCCATGCTTCAGCTCCGTTAAAAAATCATTTAAATTTGCGGTTGCCACACAAACATAAGAATCCGCGCCGCCGTAATAAACATATAAATTATCGTTTTTGACGATCGCTCCGCACGGATAAACTACGCCAGATTTAAATCCTTCATTTTCGTATTTCTCGACCGGTTCAAGAATAGGCGCATTGGAACGATATAAGACTTTTCTCGGATCATCAAGATCAAGAAGCATCGCACCGATTTTATATTTTCCTGAGTCTTGATTACCAACTGCTTGATAAATCAAAAGCCAGCCGTCACGGGTTTTGATAGGCGGCGCACCGGCACCGATCTTCCGACTGTCCCACATAGTCGGACGGGGCGAAATTTTATATCTACCTTTTAACCACGTTGTACCGTCAAACTCAAGACTGTCAACAAAGTCTATCAGTATGTCCGGATAAATACGATGCATAATGACATATTTTCCATGAATTTTTTCAGGAAAAATGACGGCATTTTTATCCACCACACCAGGTGGCGAAATAAGCACCGGTTTTTCCCATAACCATCTTTGATTCAAAAAATCATCAACGGTGATAGAAGTCAACGCAACTCGCGGAGGATTTGCTCCATCAAATGCAACATATGTCATATAAATTAAGTCGCCGATTCTTGTAAGTCGCGGATCCTCACAACCTCCGTATCCTCCACCGGAAACGTAACGCTGCGAAATATACTTTTTATTTTTTCCTCGTCTTACCTCAAAACTTCGTGAGGGTATGAACGCCGGTTTATCGTGTCTGATGTCAATGTTTAAACCATCGCTACTTGAAGCATATCCAAGAACTGAAATATAATCATAGCCTTGCGCGCGATAAAGAAGATGAACTTTGTCATCTTCATATAAAGCTGCCGGATTAAATGTATTAAATGATTCCCAATGATTGTCGATTTTTGGTGAAAGAATGGGATTGGTTGTAGATTTTTTCAAATTTAACGAAACGTTTTTTGTCCGCAATCCATCCCATATTTTGAATTTCGAATAACACACCGCATATATCCCATCGTCTTTGACTCCCCAGTATGAAATAAATTTGCCTTTGTGAAGTACTACTCCTGCCGGATATATTTCGTGTTTATCCCAAGTGCTTGCCTGCTCCCAAAGAGGATTTGACGATCGCCAAAGCAATTTTTGCGGATCATCAAGATCAAACAATGCGACTCCAACCTTGTATGACAGCTTTTCATCCTTCAGTGTTTTACTGTGATAAATTACAAGAATACCTTCGGCGGTTTTTGTTACGAACTCGACCTCAAGCGGACCATCATCAAAATGAGCCTGTCTTGGGGTGAGTACATCTTTTTTTAAGTAATTCCATACCTTAAGATCATCTGATGTTGATATCGAGATTTCATCACCTCCTCCATAAGCGATATATTTTTGTTGAAAAAGTAAGTCGGGAACGATCAGTCTTTGCTCTTGGTTGAAAGGTGAGTAATAATTGTATTCAAAATGTAAAAGATCTGTAGTAGTTGCCGTACCAAAAATAATCTTGTTGTTGCTGGTTTTTTTGTATTTAATAAGAAAATAATTATCTATTTTATTAAAATGCCAATCGCTTGTCAGATCGATTTTTTCTGTAAATTTGAAGTTCGTGATCCGAAGATTTTTGCGGAAAACCGAAAAATCAAATCCGTCCTCGCTTTTTGCTACGTTGAAAGAATCCTCAAAATTATTTTTAGATGTAAAATACAAAAATACTGAATCTTTATTCACAGCAACTCCCAAAGGCCTTAATTTCCTTTTTCGAAAAGAAATCTTTCTCTTTATTGTGTCTATTATATTTGTTAATTTGTTGCTCATCAGAAAAATAGCACTTAAATATAAGAATAATTTCACTATAATAAAAACAGAAAATGATTACAATGGGGCTTCAATCATATGACAGACACGAATGCGTCTAAACCACTACCAGACCCTTTAGAAAATTTAAAGAAGTTATTTCTTACAATTGTTGAAGTAATACTCACTGCATTCCCAAATTTAGTTTTGATAATTCTCGGCGTGTTTTTATTTATTGTTTTTATATTATTTTATCTTCTTCGAGGAACACCTTCTCTGCCATAAAAAAACAGGTACCGTACGGTACCTGTTAAAATTTGATAATTTTTATTTTCTAGATTAATACATGCCGCCCATACCGCCACCCATTCCTCCCATGCCTCCACCTGCCGGCATTTCCTCTTTCTTTTCCGGAATGTCAGCGACCAAAGCTTCGGTTGTGAGTATGGCAGCAGCAATGGATACTGCATTTTGTAA
>CAYNLS010000002.1:3670-6841 GCA_964398125.1 uncultured Gammaproteobacteria bacterium | reverse complement strand
TTTGTAAAGCAGTTCGCACCACTTTTGCCGGGTCGACGATACCCTTTTTAAACATTGAGCCAAAGTCCCGATTTACCGCATCAAATCCAAAGTCAGGATTGTTCTTTTGCTCAATCTGATACATGATTTTCCCAGGATCGACTCCGCTGTTTTGGGCAATCATCTTTATAGGTTCGGCAAGTGCTTGAAATACGACATCAACACCTATCTTCTCTTCTTCAAACTCGGCGGATTCTTTCAAAGCTTCAAGGGCTTTTCTGGCTTGAAGATATGTCGTACCACCACCGGACACTATACCTTCCTCCAAAGCTGCTTTGGTTGCGGCAACCGCGTCATTGACGCGTTCTTTCTTCTCTTTCATCTCAACCTCTGTAGCCGCACCCACCTTTATAACGACGACGCCTCCTGAAAGTTTGGCGAGTCGCTCCTGCAACTTTTCACGATCAAAATCTGAGGTTGTGGCATTTATCTCGCGACGAATCTGAGCAATTCTTGCTTTGATATTTTCTTTTCCACCTTTTCCGCCGACAATTCGGGTATTTTCTTTATCTGCCCAGACTTTGTCTGCTCGTCCGAGATCTTCGATCTCTACATTTTCAAGTTTTTTACCAAGATCTTCGGAAATGACTGTACCTCCGGTAAGAATAGCAATATCTTCGAGCATCGCTTTTCTACGATCTCCAAATCCCGGAGCTTTTATGACAAGTGCATTGAAGGTGCCGCGAAGTTTGTTCACGACCAGAGTCGGAAGCGCTTCGCCTTCTACTTCTTCTGCAATGATGACTATATTCTTTGAAACTTTGACTACTTTTTCAAGCATCGGAAGTAAATCCGCGACGGCTGAAATTTTTTTATCAGTGATGAGAATATATGCATCTTCAATTTCAGCTTCCATTTTGTCAGGGTTTGTCACAAAGTATGCCGATGCATATCCGCGATCAAACTCCATACCTTCTTTATGTTCACTTTCCATCTGCAGTCCTTTTCCTTCTTCAACTGTCACGACACCGTCTTTACCCACCTGCTTTATTGCCTGGGCAATGAGCGTACCAATCTCTTGATCGGCCGCTGAAATTGTCGCTACTTGAGCAATCTGTTCAATATCGTTGGTTGGGATTTTTTTGGCCATTTTCTGAACTTGTTTTACGACTTCCTCTACCGCTCGTTCCATGCCTCTTTTTAAGATCATGGGATTTGAGCCGGCAGTAATATTTTTCATTCCTAAATTTACGATTGCTTGAGTCAGTAATGTCGAAGTTGTAGTTCCGTCCCCTGCGACATCATTGGTTTTTGAAGCTGCTTCTTTGACCATCTGTGCGCCCATATTTTCAAACGGATCTTCTAGATCAATTTCTTTTGCTACCGTGACACCATCGTGTACAACTGTTGGGGCTCCCCATTTGCGCTCAAGTCCGACATTGCGACCACGAGGTCCAAGAGTTGTAACTACTGCGCGGGCAAGTTGATTGACACCGCCTGAAAGTTTTTGGCGAGCTTCGTCGCCGTAGATAATTTGTTTTGCCATATTATTTTATATTTTGAATTTGTAATTTCAGCCAAAGGCTGATCGGCTTTTAGCCGAAATTATTTGACTATTGCCATGACATCTTTTTGTTCGATAAGTAGCCATTCTTCATTGCCTACTTTGATCTCATTACCGCCCCATTTTTTATAAACTACTTTTTGACCCACCTTGACGATCATTTTGTTTTCGCGGCCATCATCACTGCCGAATCCAAGACCCACGGCCATAATCTCTCCCATTTGCGGTTTTTCTTTAACGGTATCTGGGAGTAATATACCTGACGCAGTTACCTCATCCATTTTGAGAGGTTTGATAAGAACATAATCGAACAAAGGTTGAATGTTTTGTTTGGTTGCCATAGATTTGTTATATTTAAACTAATAAAGGTAAATTACTAAACTTAATAATTAAACAAGCGAAGAAACTTTTATATTTATAACTAACGAACTCTTTTTTGTCAAGTGGATAATGTATCTGCTAATTCTATGGAAGAGACTACAGCTCTGTCAGAACTAAATAAGTTAAAGGCTAAATTGCAAACAGGCAAGTTGCCTGCTAACTTGCAACAAAAGGCGCTCGAGCAGATTGAAAGAGTCAATTTATCGTTAAAATACGGAACCGGTGGTTTTACCCATCTTGACATCATTGAAAAATATATCGATTGGATTGTCAGTTTGCCCTGGATGATGGAAACTCAGGATGTGGTTGATCTGGCAAAAACGAAGCAAATTTTGGATAAAAATCACTTCGGACTTGATAAAATCAAACAACGAATTCTTGAATATCTGGCGATCTTTAAACTGCAGAAAGAAAAATTACATGCTAAAGAACTTCAGGTCAGACCTCTGTTTTTTGTCGGACTTGCCGGAACGGGTAAAACCACATTTGCGATATCGCTTGCCGAATCTTTGGGTCGAAAATTGGTGAGGATCCCGTTTGGCGGACTTTCATCTGCTCAAGATTTACGTGGCCAATCTAAAACCGCACCAGAATCACAACCCGGAGTCATCATAAAAGCACTTCGTTCATCACAAGTAAGAAATCCGGTGATTTTACTTGATGAACTTGATCGTGTCACACCCGAAGCTCGTTCTGCTGTCATGGGAGTACTTCTCGAGCTCTTGGATCCGGCACAAAGCATAAACTTCACCGACTACTTTATTGATTATCCTTTTGATCTGTCAAACGTACTTTTTGTCGCAACTGCCAATAATACCGGAAATATTGCCCCACCTGTGCTTGACCGACTCGAACTTATACAGATGCCGTCATATACAGATGAAGAAAAAATGGAGATCGGAAAAAGTTATATTTTGCCAAAATATATAAAGCAAGCCGGACTTGATCCAAATCAACTTACAATGGACGACGCTCTTTGGGCTCAACTCGTACGACCTCTCGGATTTGAACCTGGAATCCGAAGTTTGGAAAGACTTATTGAAACTATTGTCAGAAAAGTCACCTATAAAATAGTCGCAGGTCAAAGCCAGAGCTATTTTATAAATGTGAATAATGTCAAGGAGTTTATGTAGATTTAAGTCTCAATTTTTGGTAAATAAAGCTCTTCTTTTTCAGGTGGCGGAGGAGGAGGGGAAAATTTTTCAGCTTCAATTTCAATGAATTTATGGGTATAGAAATCCCCAGCA
>CAYNLS010000002.1:0-3660 GCA_964398125.1 uncultured Gammaproteobacteria bacterium | reverse complement strand
TCCTTCTATATCGTCGACAACTTGATTCGTTCTTTTATCAAGAAAACATACGAGAGCACGCCTAGTTGTATCTAAAACGATTGGTTGATTAGCTTGCAAAATATTTGTTTCGACTTTTCCAGAGGCATCAGAATATTTTATAACTACTAAATAATCATCGGCAGAAGAAGTTTGTGTAATTTTATACTGCGCATTATCAGGAGCCTTTTCAATAAGTGCCAAATGATACATTGGATGAAACTCGCGATAATCTTTTCCATAAAAGTCTTCCTCATTTTCGTGTCCAATATAATTTTTATCACGTGGCCGAACAAATGCCGAATTGCCACCGACCTCTGTTGGAACTGGAACCCGCGGAAATTCTGGATTGGAATCGGCTTGATTGATGAAATCAGGTATTAATGCCTCCAGTACATCTTGAAGGTAGGGTTTGAGTTTTTTTTGATCACCAGTAAATGCTTGTTGTAATGTATCAACTCGACTAGGTAATGCATGCTCCTTTGCATAATTCATTACCTCCTTCATAAACCGTTCTTTATTTTGTGCAATTGCTTCTCTTTCGTTCCAACGCTCTGATAAAAGTAATGGCGCATATAAATCTATATGATTTAAAACTGATAGTTTTTTATCATATTCCTCTGAAACGGCACTTTCATATCTCCATTTTCCAAACCAGTCTAAACCGATTGCTTTTTGGAATTCATCTCTTAGTGCCATATAAGCTTTATTCATAGTTACCAATCCTTCCAAAGTGACAGCACCGGTTTCATCATAGAAATTTCCTTCGATACCTAGCGCATTAGCCATTTCGATTAAATAAGGCTCTAAAATGATAGGTGGAAGATTTGCACTATATGGAGCAAAATTAAAAGAGCCGTCTTTTAATTGAAATGGTTTTGGATCTGTGAAATATGATTCAGCTATATCTTCATACCCGCCATAATCAAGCAAAAAACCGGCTGAACTCATTTCAGCAAAACTTTCGCTAATCAAGTCGGGAGCATACTTTCCGGCAAATCCGCCATGTTCACTACCATCCGGAGCAATAATAAAATCGGTGCCATGTCTGAGTTCATGCGTAAGAGTTTCCGCTAAACGATGCATATGTACTTCTGTTGGTGTTCTTCCATGAGCGTTCCATAGTCCTCCTGAATCTGACGGTAAATCTGGATCAGAAATGCCCACAGCCCCATGTCTTTCGTCCAAATGAGCAAAAATAACAGAGGCATTATGGATTGTATGAGTAGAATTTTCGTCTCTTATGGCGTTATACGTATGAACAGAAGTATTATCACTTACACACTTTATTGAAGTAGGGTTAAATGCCTGCGCAAATTGTAAAGCGGTCCAACTTTCTTTTAATGTTTTTTTAACCAGTTGAGGATTTTCTTCATCTATTACGGCATCATAAAAATCCGGTTGTAATGCAAATGTTTTATCCGGGTTATTCGGATCATCAACAAGTGATTGTAAACAATATATGGTAATTTCGGAAAGACCTTTTGACTCAGGATTTCCTGCAGAAAATGTGATCATGGTAACCGGTTTTTCTACAGGATTTGGGTCATTCCAGATATTAAATTGTTCGTGCAATTCGGTGTATCTTGTTGAAGGAATGGTTTTTGCGCGAGCGGTAAATTCTTCACCTTTATATGTAATTTTATATTCCCTAAATGCATCGCCTTCCTCGTCTGTTCCTTCAGATGTGCCAATAAGTTTACTTACTGGTTCTGCAAGAATATGTTCAGCTTGAGCTGCTTGCGCCTCAGCTGTACCTTTAATTAAATCATTTGGAATACTTGAATTTTTAGAAGTAAAAATAATGTCTCCCGGTAAATGAACCGCTTCAGCAATCTCTCCTGCTTCGGGAATGGATGCTGCCGCAGATGCTTCTGATTGAACTCCATGTGCTTGTGCTGGGAGATGTTGTGCAACTGATCCAACCAGTAAGCCACCAGCAACTCCTGCCGAACCTAGTAAAAAAGAGCGTCTGTTTAATACATTTTTATTTAGTTGTGAAGTTTCCGCTGTTTCACCTTCATTTGCCATGAATAAAAGTATAATTGATATTCAATCTATCTCAAAATTTGCATTTCTTGCAAAAACCAGGAAGTCTAGTGATAATTACTCTATGCAAAAAGAGAGGTTGACTGCGCTTGACGGTATCCGCGGTCTCGCCGCACTTTCAGTAGTACTTTCCCACATAGGATTCAACATCGCCGCGATCATAAATATTCCTTTTGTTATAGATGCTTATAGAACTCTTGCCGTTGGGCCAAATTCTGTGCAGATTTTTTTTGTACTTTCCGGATTCTTGATGGCATTTTTATATCCGAAAATCGTAAGTAATAAAACCTTCCTGAAAAAAAGATATGCGCGAATAATACCCATTTATGCTGTGGTCGTACTATTTATTGGCATTCTCAAGATCATGAGATCTCAGATCGAGTGGCATATGCAATTTCTTGTACTTACCTCTTTGGCGATAATTTTTAATTTAGCCTGGAGATGGATCAAACGCTTTAATAAAAATAACATTCTCGGCAACCTGATTTTTTATGGATTTATCGGTCTACAAATTGTGCTACTCGTGTTTAATCTTTTTGTCACTCCAAAGCTCATCGATAATCATCGGTTTTTAATTTCTGATTTTCAAAAACATATTCTTTTTATTTTTTCCAATCTTACTTTGACGACGCACTTTGCTCGTGATGTCGAGCGATATAGTACGGTATTTTGGAGTCTTGCCGCAGAACTTTATTTTTATCTTCTTTATCCTTTTATCGTGATTCCGCTTGTAAATCTCGGAAAAAAATATGGTTTTATAGTTGGTGCATTCATCGTACTTGCGACAACAAAAATTGTGTTTGATCTTGATGACGCAGTACGCGGACTTTTTACCATGAGCAATATAAATATTGCAAGAACATCTGGATTTATCGTCGGGGTTTTGATAGGTACGATTTATCAATCAAGATCAATCTTTTGGCAGAAACTGCAGGTAATTTTTTCAAAATTGTGGATAAACATACTTATCTTAATCGTATTTACTTTGATACAAGCTGGGGATTGGTCAATCCGTGATGGACAAAATATTTGGTTTATGAATCAGTATTATCTCGTATCAAGCTGGGTTTTTGGATTGACAATAATTGCAGCAATAATCCCAAATACATTGATTCAAAAAATATTTTCACATAGAATACTCATTTTCTTTGGACTGATCAGTTACTCACTTTACCTGACTCATTCTCATATAAGTCGTTGGGTCGGTCCTATAACAAAGTTTTTCTCTCCAATTTTTCCGGCCGGTCGGTTTTTCGCTTTATTTGAGTTTTGTATTTACATCACGATCAATGTTTTGATGTCGTATGCACTGTACTCACTTGTTGAAGCTTTATATTTTCAAAGCAAGTCAAAAAAAGAAACCAAAAGCGTTCTTAAAAAAGAGAACCTTAAAAAAAATAAGATTTCAAATTATCGTCCAATAATTGCCATTGCCGGAGTATCTTTGCTCATGTTGCTTGTTTTATGGCTTTATACGGGTAATTATTCTCCAACTTTATTTGTAGCTCATCACAATTACGATAATGCGAATTTTACTGATTTTTTTGTCGGTAAAAAGATATCACTACTTGATAAAAAAAGGATACAAATTCC
>CAYNLS010000001.1:37944-41126 GCA_964398125.1 uncultured Gammaproteobacteria bacterium | reverse complement strand
GCTTGGAGTTTGGGTTTTTGATTATCTAAACTCAAGAGTTAGCTTAGTGCCAAGAATATTGGAAATACGTTTAAGGAGCGATAAAGAAGGGTTAGCCTGCATAGTTTCGATACGAGAAATCACAGCTTGAGTAGTTTTTACTTTCTTAGCTAGATCTCGCTGGGACATATTCTTTTTAAGTCTTTTCTCAATAAGTTGTGTCGCCAATAAATATTCAGGCTCTGTTTCAGCCCAAGCCTTACGGAATTCTGGATCTCTAAGTGATTCTTTTAAATGATCCTCAAATGTATAAATAAATTTATTTTTCATATATCAAAATGATATCTTTTGAGATGTCAAAAGTCAATATCTATTTCTTTCACTTTCTTTCCATTTATTATAACGGCTTATAGCAATAGCCAATTCTTTAATAGGTGTTTTTTGTGACTTTTTGACAAAGCCATGCAGGAGCAGTACTAAACTATTAGTAGCGACAGCATAGAGTATTCTAATATTATTTTTCCCAATTACTCTGATTTCCCAAAGTGGAGTACCTCTAATTTTTTTTACATGTCTAACTACACCGCTTAAACCATAAATTTCTATTGTTTGCAATATTCTAAAAATTTTGGCTTTCTGTAATTTCTCTAAAGAATCGGTGAACTCTCTTACCGGATTTTCCCCTTTTAAATTAATGTAATAAATTATCCTAGTAGCGCTCACGATATTTAGTATACAAAATATTTTTTATACAATTACATATAATTATTTAAAATGGAAAATATGCTTGACAAATATCATCATACTAGTATAATAGTATCTAACATATGAATATTTCTACGGAATTTAAAGAAATGGCAAGGTTATTGGCCTCCATCACTTCTGTCGAAGAGATGGAGAATCTGTTACTTGGACTTCTTACGCCAAAAGAAAGAGAAGAGTTACCAAAACGTATCCAAATTGTACGAATGCTGAAAAAAGGAGTTTCGCAACATAATATCGCCAAAAAATTGGGTGTTGGAGTTGCCACAGTTACTCGTGGAGCCAAAGAGATTCAGCAAGGCACATTTCAAAGTATTAGTTAAAAATATGAATAATATTGTAAATAAAATCAGTCAAATAGCTGGCGGGCTATCTGCTCTGAGGGTTGATCTGTGGTCGAATTAGTTTCATAATTTGGACACAAATAAGCCCTCTTAAACGAGGGCTTTTCTAAATTGTTCAAAATTATGAAAAAAATATCACCTATACAGATTTCAGGTAAAGCTGAATATATAAAATTAGACCAGAATATAGATTTTTATGATTTATTTCAAAAAATCGAAAAAGAATGCAAAACCTGTTTTCTTTTTGAATCTTTAGGAGAGTATAGTAACTTATCCCGGTATTCAGTTATCGGATTTGATCCGCCACATATTATCCGCGCTCAAAAAAACAAACTCATCATTGATGATGAAATCTATCCTTGCGAGAATCCATATTTATTATTAAGAAAATTAATTCCTCAAAATTGTGCAAGTCGCGAATATGAAGGTGGTCTGGTCGGTTATTTGAGCTATGAATCAGTCAACTTCTTTGAGCCTGATCTAAATGTAAAAACACATGGAATGTTTGATCCTTTTATGTTCGGAGTATATACCGATGGCTTGATCCTTGATAAAAGAACTAACGAAATATTTTATTTTACACATGGGGAAAATAGAATCGAATTTATCAAAAAGATATCGAGAAATAAAAGTAAAAAACAGCCAGTAAAAGTCGAATTTACAGGATATTCGTCAACGAAAGAAGAACATAAACATGTTGTCTTGTACGTCAAAGAACAAATCAGAAAAGGAAATACATTTCAGTGTCAGGTGGGTTTCAAATCAGAATTTAAGATCGAAGGGGATGCTATTTCTTTTTACATCAAATTAAGAACAGTCAATCCTTCGCCATTTATGTATTATCTGAAATTTGGGGACAAGAAAATCGTTGGCGCCAGCCCCGAACTACTTTTTCGCGTAAAAAACAGATACATGGAAACTTTTCCTCTGGCAGGTACGGCGGCACGGGGAAAAAATATACAAGAAGATATCTTGCTTTCAAAAAATCTTCTTTATGACGCAAAAGAGCAAGCAGAGCACAATATGCTTGTAGATCTTCATCGCAATGATATCGGTCGTGTCGCGGAGTTTGGCAGTGTACGTGTGCGAAGCCTGATGGACATCAAAAAATTTAGTCATGTGCAGCATATTTCGAGTGAGATTATTGGATTATTAAAAAATGGTGAAGATATGTTTTCCGCTTTAGCCAGTAATTTTCCGGCAGGCACTCTGACCGGTGCTCCAAAAATCGAGTCAATGAAAATCATAGATCATATTGAAAATGAAGCGCGCGGACCTTATGGTGGAGGAGTCGGGTGTTTCAGTTTCAATGGAGATTGTACTTTTTCAATAGCTATCCGTTCATTATTTATTTCTGGAGAATATGGATATACACAAGCTTCGGGAGGAATCTTGTACGATTCACAACCGGACAAGGAATATGACGAGCTTTTGAAAAAATCTGCGGCCATGAGGGAGGTGCTCGGAGTATGAAAATACTTATCATCGATAATTTTGATTCGTTTACCTACAATCTCTATCAGTCCGTGGGTTCAATTCTGACCAATTCAAATGAACCATTCGGTCTAGTAGTTAAGCGCAACAACGAAATAACAGTCAATGAAATCAAATCATCGCATTACACTCATATTATTATTTCTCCCGGGCCAGGCGATCCAAGTGACAGCGCATATTTTGGTGTTTGTGCCGAGGTTATCACTAAAATCGGAAAGTATATTCCTGTTCTTGGTGTATGTCTTGGGATGCAGGGAATAGGGCATTATTTTGGTGGACATATCATAAAAGCAAAACTACCAATGCATGGTAAGACCAGCATTATCAGTCATGACGGACAAGGTGTCTTTAAAGGAATCCCACGAAATATTCAAGTGATGCGGTACCACTCTCTTGTTGCGGAGCCACAATCATTGCCTTCATGCCTGGAAATAACCGCAGCGGTGATCAAAAAAAATAAGCAAAACCCTACTGAAATTATGGGATTAAGACATAAAGATTATCCGATTGAAGGTGTACAGTTTCATCCTGAATCATTTGCTACGGAATACGGAACACAGTTATTAAGAAATTTTTTAAAAATTGTATGAAAATTCATATTAT
>CAYNLS010000001.1:36399-37934 GCA_964398125.1 uncultured Gammaproteobacteria bacterium | reverse complement strand
GAAACGGGATCGATTTAACTCGAAAAGAAGCTTCCCGCTTGCAGGAGCAAATTATAAGTGGAAATTTATCTTTAGAGAAAATCTTGAAGATATTTGAATCTTTTGAAAGGAAAGATATCAATTCTGAGGAACTATCAGGAATTATTCAAGCAACTCGTAAACAAATGATTGCCGTGAAAATAGATTCCGATGTTTTAGATACTTGCGGCACTGGGGGAGACGGATTAAATACTTTCAATATTTCAACCATTTCCGCTTTTGTTTGTGCCGGAGCTGGCATTCCAATAGCAAAACATGGTAACCGCGCTGCAAGTAGTCTATGTGGGAGCGCAGATCTTCTTGAAGCCTTGGGAGTGAATATTAATCTTAACACCAATAAAGCCTCTCACTGTCTGGAAAAATGCGGCATTGTTTTTTTGTTTGCCCCATTATTCCATCCTGCTTTAAAACATGTCAAGCAGGCAAGAATTATTTACGGCAAAAGGACTTACTTTAATCTCATCGGCCCCATGTTAAATCCGGCAAGCGCGGCATATCAAGTCATCGGTCTTTCCGACTCAGTAAAAGTCGGCATGATGGGACAAGCGCTCATCAATAATGGTTCAAAACAAATAACCTTTGTTCATGGACAAAACGGTATGGATGAAATAAGTACGGAAGGGGAAACATTCATTTACGAATTTGATTATAAAAAAGGTAAAAAAGTATACACGATTCGCCCAAATGATTATCACCTAAAAGAATTTCCATTATCTCATTTACAAACACAATCGATTAAAGAAAACGTAAAAATCTGTCTCGATGTTTTGAAAAATAAAGCCAAGGAAAGCCATATGCATGCGGTTCTTCTGAATGCCGCTTGCGGGGTCATGACTTTTGGGAAAGCCAAAACAATACCAGAAGGAATAGAAATTGCCCGTGAATCGATCGAATCCGGAAATGCACTGCGTAAATTAAAAGAGTTAATAGAAGTTTCAAATACTTTATGAGGAAAAATATTTTTTTAGAAAGCATCACAAATCCAAAAAATGGAGATATCGCTATTATCGCAGAAATTAAATTAAAATCTCCGTCTGCCGGCAGGTTAGGAGAAAGAAACGACATTGTAGATAGAGCCTCACAGTATCATAAAGCTTCAGCAGATGCTATATCTGTCGTGACAGAGAAGAAATTATTTGATGGCGATGTCGAAATGGTTTCAACAGTAAAACGAACTGTTGATATTCCGGTCTTGCAAAAGGATTTTATTGTTGATAAATCTCAAGTCTATGAAGCAAAAAAACATCAGACCGACGCATTACTTCTTATCGCCAAACTTTATAAAAAAGGACAAATAGACAAGTTTATCAACCTTTGTAATTTACTCGATATCATTCCAGTTGTTGAAGTTTATGATGAAAAAGATCTGGGCCAAATTAAAAAAGCAAAAATCATCGGTGTCAATGCCAGAAATTTACAAAATTCTACCGTCAATATCGAGAAAGCTTGTAAGTTAATAAAAAAATTGTCGAAACGATACATTGTTATCGGTTTTT
>CAYNLS010000001.1:27180-36389 GCA_964398125.1 uncultured Gammaproteobacteria bacterium | reverse complement strand
AGGTGTCACATCAAGGCATGAAGTTGAGCTGTATAAAAATGCCGGTGCAAAAGCGGTTCTTGTGGGAACAAGTCTTATGAAATCAAAAAATATTAATAAATTCATCAGAAGTTTAAAAGGATTATGAATGTACGCGTAAAAATTTGCGGGATCCAGACTTTAGAAGATGCGAAGAACGCCATTCAGAATGGAGCGGATTTTATTGGACTTAATTTTGTTTCTACATCGAAACGACGGATTTCATTGACAAGAGCAAAGAAAATCGTCAAAAATATAAAAAGATCCGGCATGTATATTGTAGGCGTTTTTCAGAATCAGAAAGTTGAAATTGTAAATAATATCAGTCAAGAACTTCAGTTGGATTACGTCCAGCTTCATGGTTCGGAAAGTCCGGAATATTGTGATCAAATTTCAACAAAAATAATAAAGGTATTTTCTCTTGAATCAGATTTCAATCCAGATGAACTATTACAATCCATTCAAAAGTATCGGGCTCATTATTTTCTTTTAGATCGAAAGAAACAAGGGGAAGGCCCGGTTCTTAGATCAAAGCCGTTAAAAAATATTGTTAAAAAATTTCCACTTTTTATCGCCGGAGGATTAAATCCTCAAAATGTCTCAGAAATAGTACGTTCAACAGAACCTTTTGCAGTTGATGTGGCCGGTGGGATAGAAACAGACGGAAAAATTGACTATGAAAAAATTAAGTTACTTATTAAAAATTCTAAGTCTATTAATTACTACTAATATGTTTTTTTCATACAGAACACAATTTGACGCTGATGATTTAGGACACTTTGGAGAATTTGGCGGACGGTATGCGCCGGAAATGCTGATTCCGGCTTTGGAAGAATTAGAAAAAGAGTATTTGAAAGCAAAAAAAGATCCCGAATTCGAAAAAGAGTTTTTTAATTTGTTAAAAAATTATTCTGGTAGACCAACGCCATTATATTTTGCGCAAAATTTAACAAAAAAACTAAATGGTGCAAAAATTTATCTCAAGAATGAAGGACTTAACTTGACCGGTGCCCACAAAATTACTCACTGCATCGGTCAAGCGCTTCTTGCTAAAAGAATGGGAAAGCGTCGCCTTATCGCAGAAACGGGAGCCGGACAACATGGAGTCGCGGCCGCAACTGTGGCGGCAAGGTTCGGATTTGAGTGCGTAGTATACATGGGGGAAGAAGACGTAAAGCGACAAAGGCCAAATGTTTTCTGGATGCAGCAACTCGGGGCGAAAGTTATCCCGGTGACCTATGGAACTAAAACATTAAAAGACGCGGTGAACGGCGCACTCAAAGACTGGATTACCAATGTAAAAACCAGCCATTATTTGTTGGGTTCAACTGTCGGACCCCATCCTTTTCCTTCGATAAACAGAGATTTTCAATCGGTCGTAGGTTACGAAGTTAAAAGTCAGATAAAAGAGCTTGAAGGAAGATTGCCTGATTATCTTGTAGCCTGCATAGGCGGAGGCAGTAATTCCATGGGATTATTTTATCGTTTTTTAGAGGAAAGAAATGTAAAACTTATTGGCGTGGAAGCAGGAGGTAGAGGAGTAAGTAAGGTTGGTAAGCATGCAGCGCGTTTTTCAGGGGGAAAGGTAGGAATAGTGCAGGGATTCAAGTCTTACTTTTTACAAGACAAGCATGGCAATTTGGCAAAAACTCATAGTATTTCAGCCGGTTTGGATTATGCCGGTGTCGGGCCACAACTTGCACATTTACACCATAAAAAGAAAGTGTTATTTGTCTCAGTAACGGATAGGGAAGTTATTGGCGCATATAAGTTACTCGTTAAAACAGAGGGCATTATTCCAGCACTCGAATCTGCCCATGCTGTAGCTTATGCTATTAAACTCGCACCTAAATTATCCAAGGATAAAATCATTGTGATTAACATTTCCGGCAGAGGAGACAAGGATATCTTTATTGTTGCAGAAGCTCTTAAAGATCGCGCGTGGTATAAATTTTTGCAGGACAAAGTCAAAAATCACAAAATAAAACATGAATAGAATCGATAGGCAAATAAAAAGACTCAGTCAATCAAAAAAGATTGGACTGATGACACATGTGGTTGTCGGTTATCCCACTTTACAAGACACCGAAAAAATTATTGAAGCACTTGTAAAAGGTGGCAGTGATTTTATTGAACTTCAAATTCCGTTTTCTGACCCTATGGCCGATGGCCCTGTCATCATGCAGGCAAATACGGTAGCATTGAAGCAAAATGTTCATATCGAAAATGCACTTTCCGTCATGGGACGGGTTACAAAAAAATATCAAATTCCATTTCTCTTCATGGGATATTTTAATAGCATTTTTAATTATGGAGTCGAAAAGTTTTGTAAAGATACCAAGAGAAATGGAGCGTCGGGTTTAATAATTCCCGATATTCCTAAAGAGGAGGAAAAACACGAGCAGTTTATTCATAATTGTTTGAAGTACGATCTTTATCCCATTCGAGTGCTTTCTCCGGCAAGTACCAAAAAACGAATCATAATCAATGCACTTAAAGCAAAAGGATTCATTTATCTAGTGAGAGGTTACGGAGTAACAGGGAACTCTTTAAAATCTGATGGAAATTTAAACAAATTTATCAAAAATGTAAGAAAAGCATCTAAACTTCCGCTGGCTATGGGATTTGGGATTTCGACTCCTGCCGAGATCCGAGATTTAAATAATTTAGCCGATATTGTGGTTGTTGGGAGTGCTGTTATTGGATTGGTGATAAAACAGAGAAAAAATTTAGATTTCAGACCGATTGAAAGATATGTGCGTTCGCTTAAGGAAGAATGTTAGGTTAATCTGTATCACAACTTGACATGACATTTAAATTTTATTACAGTGAAACTTATGAGAAGAATTCTTGCTATTGTCATAATGAGTTTATTTTTAACTACGTTTTCTCCAGTACTTTACGCTCAAACTTCAAGTCCCACACCAGCCACTGGTACTACTGTGGGGGAGGAAGAGGAAGTCAATGTAGACCTTGATGAAACAGTTACAACTAAGCCGCGTACAGCTACACGTATCCCAACCAAAACACTCACTCCCGGTGTTGCAAAAAGCATGATCATGGAAAAAAGGAAAGAAGCGAAAGAAAAATTTCAAGCTGAGCGGGAAGCTTTTGAAGAAAAATTAAAAGCAATAAAAGAAACCCGCAAACAAAATATCCTGGAACGCATCGATGAAAAAGTAAATACGTTAAATGAACGTCATATGACTAGGTTGGACAATCATTTAAGCCGTATGACGACAGTCCTTGGGAAAATTGAAGATAGGGCAGACGAGGCAACAGGCGACACAACTGTACTTGACGGCGCAATCGCCAAGGCAAAAGACGCCATTTCTAAAGCTCAGGCTGCGGTTGAGGAGCAGGCAGGAAAAGATTACATTGTTGAGTTTGATGATGAAACCAATCTTGGGACTCAAGTAAGATCACTTTTTGCGAGCTTCAAATCTGATATCAAGAATGTACAACAGTTGGTTAAAGATGCTCATACTGCTGTAGTCGATGCAGCTCGCGCTTTGGCTAAAGTTCGTCCGGAAACCAAGCCTTCAGGCAGTATGACTGATAAAGAACCGACAGGAACTGATGAAGCATTATGATTTAAGTTTATTAGTTAGTAAAAATTATCATGGATCAAGATTCAAATAAAGATCAAACACAGACACAATCATCTCCATCTAAAGCAGGTACGATTCCATCCGGAGTTGGTGTTATGCCATCTTCAGATACAGGAGCAACTCCTACTACACCACCTATGACCACATCAGATTCTCCCTCAACAAATGAACAACCCTCAGCATCAGGTGGATTAAGTATGGGTTTCTCTATGAATCCTCCCGCTACACCACCGACCACGCCCACATTAGACTCATCACAATCACCGCTACAGATTGATAATCAGACGCCAAATTTAGGCTCAACAATTCCACCAACATCAGCAACTCCACCTCCAACAGATCCAGGCTACACTCAGACAAAATCACACAGGATGATGTATATATTTATTTTCTTGTCGATTGTGATAGTCGTCAGTTTGATTGTGCTGTTTTTTTACAGACAGTATATGAATATTACCGGACAAAGTGAGCAAACACCGACAATTTCACCTCAAGTTACAACAGCGACCTCCCCAACTGCTCCGCCCACCTTAACGCCGGTTAATGAAGAAGAAGGAGAACTACAACAGATAAAAATTGAAGAGATTGACAACGAGCTTAAAGATATAGAGACTGACGTCAATCAATTAAATGCAAGTCCGACTACGACTCAATAGTGGGTTCGATCGTAACTGTAGGAGTAGGAGTATCTGATGGGGTTGGAGTTGCAATCTGTGTCAAGTTTTCATAAGTAAAAACCCTTTTTAATGTTTTTTCAGCCCCTGTAACAATACTTTTGACTTTAAGTTCAAGTATTTTTTTCCCTGAATCCATATTATAAATACAAATTTCCCGATCAGTAAAATCGCTCCATGAACTATTGTTAATTCTTTGTGACCAAACCACGGCACAATATTTATTGTTAGGATTATCTCGAACGATCGTTATACATAAAGGATTGTCGGAAAGGGTCTCATTTTCCGCGGGAGAGGTGATCTCGATAGGTCCAATTTCAGCCTCACATTGAGTTTGATTTTTTGTAACCGTCAATTTTGAGGTTGGTTCATCGGGAGAAGGAGTGTCTTGACGCTCAATGATAGTGATCACGGCCGGAGTGGGTGAGGGATTTTTATCCTCTTCATTTCTTCTTTCCTGAATACTGAAATAATTGACAAATATTACGGAAAGCAAAACAGGGATAGATAAAAATGCCGTTATCAGTTCAAAGTAACGCTTTTTATCCGGTAATCCGGTAAACCAATTCCTAATTTTAGTTACAAAACCAAACATATAGCTTATTTTACTACCATTTTAGATTACTATCAAGCTAAAAAGAAGCAATTAATTTTTCTTATACCATATCCTTCTCAATGAGCTTACGCAGATAAACCGATTTTGGGAGTTTATTTTTTTTAGCAACCTCATCCAGATAAGCGGCAATTTTCGGGGTAATAAAAAAAGTAAAACGTAGATCGCTTTTACTTTGAATATAATGTAGAAAATCATCAAGATGTGTCGGCAGATCTGCTTGAGTGTATTTTTCGCATAATAATTTTTCATCTTTATGATGGGCTAAAAGTGATGGAGGCTGTCCTTCACTAAAGAGAACTAGTACCGGTTTACCAACCCGAAGTGCAAGTGAAATTTCGTAACCCACGTTTATACTTGTAAAAGAAGTCTCGGCGACCAGAGCGTCACAGGCAAAAATCCATTGCTCAAGTTTGTTATGGAATGCAAGTCGTTCTTCACGAGTTTTCAAGCCGATTTCTCTTTCACTGTTGTCGAGGATATGATTTGAGATTATCTCCTGGCCGCGCTTTTTCATGTGGTTGACTATTCTGTGGTAGTTATCAAGATATTGTTGTTTGGCAGCAATTGAAGCCGTAAAGTAGATTTTAAGATTTTTCTTATTCGTCATGATACATTATACCCTATAAAACGTGTAACGTAGTGTTTGTCATTCTGAGCGATGAGCGAAGAATCTCATTAACGGGATCCTTCGTCGTTTCACTCCTCAGGATGACAATGTTTTGCGTAATACATTATGACGGAACATATTTGCACTTCGAAGAGATTTTAATTATACTGGTTAAAGTATTAATAATTTCTAAATAAACATGAGTGATACTAAAAAATCTAAATTCGGCATCGGACTCGCAGTTGGAGCACTCCTTGGTGGAGTAGCAGCGTTTTTTCTTTCGCCAAGATCTGGACCGGAAAACAGAGCAATGGCAAAGAAAAAGATTGACGAACTTATAAAACTTTTGAAAGAAAAAAAACTTCATGAGATTGCCATTGAAATTTATGGTAAAGCAACTGAAGAGGGAACTAGATTATATGAAAAGGCCAGTACCGAAATGGGGTCACGTTTACATGAAGTTAAAAAAACTATGGAAGAGATCGATCAGGAAAAATATAAGGATTTAGTTATGGATGTCATGGAACGTGTCCGTCAAGAAAAAGAAGCCACTCAAGAACGTCTTGGTAAGCTTCAAGCCTATTTTATGAAACGTTGGGATGAGGGTGCAAAAATGGCAAAAGAGGATGCCAAAAAGGTAGCTGAGGGTACGGCGCACGCGGTCAAAGGTTAATAATTTTATGGATCTACAAACGCTTGTCTACATAATCGCGATTGTGTTTATGTCTATCTGGATTCTGGTTCTTATATTGATCACGCTTATCTTATGGACTGTTTATAGTACTGTAAAGCGTGCTCCGAAAGAGATAAGTAGTAAAATAGAGTCATTTTTAAGTGAGAAAAAAACCGAACTCGTGACTGCGGTTGCAGTTGCCGTAGGCACGATCTTTCTTGATAAAATCAAATCCTTTTTTTCGAAGAAAGAAAAAAACTAATTCACTTCATCTTTTATATCTTCAAAATTGCGAATAGTTCTTTTTTGAATAGGTACACTATTTTTATAAACAGACACTGTAATGCCGTTAGTAATTTTTTGTTGGAATAAGAGTACATATTTTTCGGAATTAGCCTCTATAAAATTTGATACAAAAGTTACTGTTTTTTGCTGATCTGGATTTAGATGATATTGGATTGGACTCGTAATTATGACATAATTTGCGGTTAACATCTGTGTCGGAAATCCATCACGGCTATCAACATGTGTGCTTCCTAAAATACTATTACACAAACTGTATTCAAAAGAGTACATAAGATAACATTGATTTCTCAAAATGTCATCGCTAAAGTATTGTGAAGAGGCGCTCACATAGATTTTTCCATTCTTATTTACGTTAGAGTCCAGACGAAAAACAATTTCTTTAACAAGATTCAGGTCATCACGCTTTAATGGTGGAAGATATTTTTGTGAGAAAATTGGGATAGATCCAATACTGTAGGCATGAATAGAGTTTATAGGCAATAATGACTGCAAAGTATTTATGACAATAATTATTGATATTATTAGACAATAAAGAGGGCCTAATCTTTTTTCAGAAATATTTTGGATGAAGATTGATTCTATAAGGACTATAAATCCAAGTAGTAGATAATAATGATGATAGTCAAAGAATTGGACGCGTAAAAATAAAACTGCACTTATCATTAAGGTTAGCAAAGAGAGTATTAATATCTTTCTATATTTTGAAAGCGTAGATACATAAATTATTGAGATAAATATTAAAGCAGTGTTTATGAGACCAAAATCCTTTATTATTTTAATAAATACTTCGATAATAGATAAATTTCCTCTCCATGCAGCATATGCGGCTGTGTAATCTACAGAATACATTGAGGTTAAAAGAGTTCTAGAAATGATCAAAAAGAAGGTTACTAGGAAGAATAGCAAAAGAAAAAAATGCGTCATCCAGTTGATAATTTCTTTTTTTCTTTCTTTTATTGATTTTAAGATAATTAACTCTGAAACTGGTAAAGCTAATATAAATCCAATCAGTGAGTAGGCAAAATATCTTCTAAAAATAGGCAGTAATGCACAAAGTAATCCTAATATCGCAGTTTGAATTATAGTTTTTCTTGAATATTTTTCTTTCCAATTAGATTTTAAATAAATGATCAGCATTAGATAAATAATAAGAATCCCACCAATATCAACATATCCTCTTAAAATCACGCCCAAAACATCGAGTGAAAACAAGTAGGCGATAAAAATTATTCCCAGTGCAAATGCAGATAATTTTAAAGCGGGATTGAGAAGTTTCAATATATAAGCTAAGGCGAAAAAACTCAATAAACCATAGGTGCTCAATATTGAAAAAATAAATGTCTCACGGCTCGGACCAAATATGAGATAAAATGGAGTTAAGAGGATGATCGGAAAGTTGTTATAGATATCGGTCTTTATAGACTGCCAAATCAAAATAAAGTACTGTAAAATATTAGTTGCGGCTATTTGTGAAAGTTGAATAAACTTAAACCAGTAGACAGTATGATCCCAATAATAAATTGTCTCTTCAGACTTAACGTAACCTATGACAAAGAACGACAATAATACAAAAAGCGATAAGATTACGAAAATTGCAACAGTTTTTTTATTCATTAAGTTAATTATTTATTAACATTTAGATGACTATTAAGCCCAAGTTAAATATATTATACAACAACTGGGATAAGTTGCTTTTAGGCATTCTTTTATTGATAATCGTCATTAATAATTTTGAGTTTCGATCATTCATTCTTGGCAACGACAATTATTCACCTGAATTGAACCCTATTCTTTCGGTCGAACGTGCACTCGTTTCACCCGCCTGGAGGGAATATAGAGTACTTGGGATCCCTTCAGATAGTGAACAGGCAGATATATTTCGCAGCCTTTTGGAGTATATACTGCGGTTTGCGTTACCTTTGTGGGCAATTTCACAAATTTATATATTTTTTGCACTGTTTTTAGCAGGTTTTGGTGCAGGATTTTTGTGTCAAGAAATTGCCAGAATTTTTAATATTGAAAGTAAATATCAAAAAGTTGCTTTCTTATTCGGAGGACTATTATATGTTTCAAATCTGATCGCGGCTTGGATATTCTTTTCGCCACTAGCTGCATTTCTTGCAGGATATGCTTTCTTACCATATGTTCTTTGGTCAATCGGCAAGATATTTGATCAGTTGAATCTTAAAAATACATCTCATTTTTTAATCGGGATTGTATTATTGACAACATCTGCAATGGTAGCCACAACTTTTATTGTCATTGCCTCGATTATCATGTATTTCATTTTACTTTATGCTGCAATCTACAGTAAAAAGAAAACATTCATCTATTCCATTAAAATTTCGATCTTCATAATTGCAATTTTTTTTGTATCACAGTTGTTTTGGATATTGCCTTTTATTTTCTATACTCTTTCAAATGCAAATGCACTTAAAGATTCTTTTATCAATCGCTTGCTCACTCCGTCACTTATAGAAAATGAAATAAAAAATAACACGATCTGGAATATACCTAGGTTTTATTTTTCTTGGCTTCATAGTGTCAACAATAATACTGGTGAGTATCAAGTACCTTATCGATTTTGGTTTGTTGAGGCATTTAATGGGATAGTGTTAAGCTATCTTCCGTTGGTTTTAGTTGGTTTTACTATCGTATTTAAAATCTGGAAAAGAACTTATCGTTATTTAATATTTCTTTTATT
>CAYNLS010000001.1:6841-27170 GCA_964398125.1 uncultured Gammaproteobacteria bacterium | reverse complement strand
GAACGAATCCTCCTTTAGGTGGAATTTTTAATTTTTTCCAAAAAAATATTCCATTATTTGAACAAGTTCTACGTTGGCAAAGCTCAAAACTTTACCTGATGGTATTAATTCCACTCACGATATTAGGTAGTTTAGGTGTCGTGTTTATTGTCAAATTTATTGATTCAACAACTTATATAAATCAGCGACATAAAAAATATTTATCTTACTTTTTTATAGGTTTTTTGACTCTCTTGCTCTTCGTTTATGTACATCCATTTTATAGAGGTAATCTAATAGGTCCACGCGGACATGTAAAAATGCCAGATGTGTACGTGAGTCTTTCTAAATATTTAAAAGAAAATTATCCAAGTGAAAGAATTTATCTTGCTCCTGAGGCAAATTCACTTTATTTTAGAAGTTTTGATTGGGGATTTTTCGGATCCTCGTTTTTAAATTATCTTATTCCCAATCCCATAATTGAGAAAGCTTTAGTCACCGGATCATATGAAAATGAAACGGCACAAAAGGTGATTGAACAAGCCTATTATTCTCAAAACCCGTTGTTATTCAGCCGGGCTTTAAGATTCTACAAAACACCATTGATTCTACTTGATGAAAGCGCTGCGCCACTTGATAATGGCTATTTTTATAATTGGGATGAAGCAAAAGTAAGTGTGACGGACAATGATTTGCTGGAAAAGATTTGGTCAAGCGGCAAAATTTCATTATACAAATTAAGAGAAGATCAGGTTGCAAAGATTGATGAATACCTTCCACTCTACTCGAATCATAACTTTGATAATCTGACGCCAATTCTTTTATCACAAAATAATTATTTATATTATTCTCGAGAAAATCAGTCGGGAGTAATTTTCCCATTTGCTTTGAAATTTGATTCAGTAAGCTCAACTGCATCAGATATTGTTTCAGTGACAAAATATCATGGATCCCAGTCCAGGTACATTTATAAGATAAACAATGAAATAATAACAAATGGAGCAACTCGAGTGAAATTTGATCCGATATCTAAAATCTTAAGTATTTCACCGGCTATACCTGTTGTTGAAGTGAATAACGATTCTTATCTTCCAAGTTTGCCTGTAACAAAGTATCGACTTAAAGATGACGTAGCTTTTATTTCTGTCGGCCAAGATATTTATAGCACTCAGGATTTGACTGATGAAGTGGTTGTGGGAAATCCATATAGTAATGTTGGTTCAACTATTCGTCAGTGGTTTGGTCCGAAAAAAAGCTTAGTATTTCAAACACAAAATGCAGATAAATTTCCATTGTCATTAAAAAATGACACTGTGATAAGTTGGAATTTTTCAGTTAAATCGAAAAATGACAATCAGATATCTTTGTGTGCATATTCAAATAATTTATTTGCTTGTTTAAATAAGGATAAAAGGACCTTATATCTTAAGGCGAATGAAAACTTGAGTGCTGATGTGGTCACTCCAATTGTTGCGTCATCTGGAGACAGAATTGACTTTTATATCACTCCAGAAATTGGAAATGATATTGAAATCTTAAATATTCAGGCTGATATCACCGAACAATCTGCTCCACTGGACAATGGACAAGAATTAAATTCATTTTTAAACAATGAGTCAACTTTTGATTTACATGAAGGAGATGATATTAGATACATTATTCCCAAAATTTCAGGTTCAAACAGCTATCACTTTGATCCAAAATCCACAGTTAATCTTAAAGTTTCGCATAAGAAGGATTGTGATCGTAATATTAGCGATGGATTTATCCGCAAAGAAAATAGGGGAGAATTGATTTTTTCGAACCAAAATTGTGAGGATTATGCTGAGGTAAGATTTGAACCATTGCAGACAGGCTCTCTAGGAGTCATTTACTACAACGGTGAGAATACTGCAGGGATCCCACTTCGTATTAGTGTCCGCGATCTAAAATCTACAAGAAAGACTTTCGATGATCAGTTTGAATATAACAAAATAACCAATAAGTTAAGTTTAACATTATTTCCTATTACATACAAAACATACTTACTTGAGTTGTTTAACTACAGTATCAATCCATCAACTGTCAGTAAAACAAAAGTAGATAATATCTCTTTTCAATTTATTCCTATAGCATGGTACCAAATAAAACTTATTCCAGAGAATATTGATATCATATCTGCTACAAAAAGCAATAAAAAAAATGAGTTATTATTTTCCATAAATCAGGCAACCCATCAAAACTGGACATTGTCAAATGGATCTAATGCTAAACCAGTTAGAATTAATGGTTGGGAGCAAGGTTGGATTGTAAATGTGGGTATGGAAAAGAAGGTAAAAGCTTTTTTCTGGCCAAATATTTTGGTGTGGATTGGTTACGCAGTCATGATAATGGTAACAGTTTTTGTTTTTGTCTTTGGTTTCTTGAAAAAAAAGAAACAAAACTCAGTGTAGACCGGACCGCTTTATGACGATAGATCTCAAATAAAGTGATGATCACCGAATTTGGAAGCATAAAAACCAACAAGCTTTCTAAAAGAGCAAAAAAGAAGTTTAAAGGGTGAGGTTTATATTTCTCATCTGATATCGCTTTTAATCGTACTTTAAATGCTTTGAAGTAAACTTCTTTTGGATTTTTATGAGTAAGTGAGTTTGGACGTTTACGATACTTAAAAAGTATCGAGTCAACATTACTCATTTTTCCATAGGAAAGAAGTTTGAAATGAATAGATATGTCATCATTACCAAAAATGCTGTTATCATATCTTAGTTTGCGCATGATATCGCCCCTCGCCATAAGCGACGGGGGTTGAATGACCATGTAGTTTATTATTTTTTTATAACATTCTTCAGGTTGGGTTGGGAAAAATTTGTAAGCAAGATGTCCTCCCTGCTCGTCTATAATCTCAACTTGAGTACCACACGCAACGATATTTGGCCTATTTTTGAGAAATTTTAGTTGCTTTTCTAGGCGATTGGTGTGGGAGATATCATCAGCATCCATACGGGCAATATATTTACCTTTGGTGAGTGGAATGAGAATGTTAAGACTTGGGGCAAGACCTTTTTTATACGTATTACGGAAAATTTTTATGCGGTGATCTTTTTTCTGCAATTTTTCAAGCTTCTGCCAAGTGCCATCTGTCGAAGCATCATCGATGATGAGAATTTCAAGATTTTTATAGGTCTGATCGCAGATACTTTTAACAGCTTTTTCAATAAAATTTTTAGAATTAAAAACGGGTATTATTACTGAGATAAGTGGTGTAGTGTGGTAGATGTTCATGTAAGCCTATAATATATCATAAAAATGTTAATTTGTCCACAAAAAAAATCCAGCCCGAAGGCTGGATTTTTTTATAATTTCAAATTTTTTGAAAATTATTTTGTTTTTGGAGCTTGATAAAAATTGACTGCACCAAATGTGCCTTTTTCTAAGGTTACTACACCTTCCGCAACTTCGTAGACAGCTCGACCATCAGGATTAGCTTTTTCTACAACCTTACCATTCGCATCAAGAACTACATCAAGGCGTCGTACAGAAGGACCTTGAATGACTGTTGAATCAGAGGTGACTAAAACTAAAACGGCACCTTCTTGCACTGTCACAGTAGTTGTACCATTGGCATTATCACCCTGTATCAAATATTTGCCATTGTTTACAGCTCCATACATTGGGAGGAGAAATTTCCATGTTTCATTGTTATTCATGCTACCGACGACAGAAGCTGTCTGATAATCTGGAGCTTCCGGATCAGCTTCAACAGTGATAGATTCTTCAGTAGGAGTGTTATTTTCAGAAACTCCGAGTGAGTTGATATGATTTTGAACAGCTTTGACATCTACCTTGCCTGGGGCGACTACTATAGCACCATCAGTAGTGATAGGTGTTGCTCCAGCATCAACTCCACTGTGGATTTCAAATGGTAAACTATCAGCTATCATTATTGTTGTTCCCAAATTGGCCTGACCACTTTTATTGACATGTCTACCTGCGGCACTTATTATGGCAGCATGTTTAGCTACTTCGTCATTGTTGACGAAAGGTTCATCTGCAAGAGCAGATCCTTCTGGGCCAGATTCAAATGATCCAACTACAAAATGAGTAAGATCGGCTGAGCCTGTCCATTCTTTTATCCAAGAAGAAAAAGATTGCGTTCTTTGATCGGCTCCCTCTCCAAATGTTCCATTCGCAATATCAAGCAGAGAAATAAGGTCAGCGGTTTTAGTACCCTCAGGAATTTTTATCTCTTGTACTTGATCATACATCTTGATTTTCATGATTCGATCTTTGCCAACCATTGTAAATTGATACTCAACTTTGTGTGCACCTGTTTCTGCAAATATATCATTAGGAGCACCAGCTTCTGTTTGATCGTGCCAATCAAGATAATCTAGCATTGGCTGTTGATTCCATTCAGTTTCGGCAGGACTGCCAAAAGCATGGCCAAGATCAAGGCCGGCTGTGTGGGCATCTGTAATAATAGCTTTAACTCTATCTGTGGTTAAAGGAGTTGTTTCTGGGGCTTCTAAAGCTGGAGCAGCTTCGACTGGAGCTGGATTTCCAAATATTGCAGCTGTAGCGGCGCTTCCCATTGCTAATGCAGAAAGTTGCATGAAATGTCTTCTATTTATATTTAATTTTTGAACTGGAACTGGTTTTGGTTGTTCTGCTGGATTCATATTTTTTTAAATAAATATAACTTATATTAATTTAACTGCGGATATTATAAATGGAACATTTAATTTTGTCAACATAAGTTAGAATTAGTTAGTATTAATACATTTATTAAACCAATCTTCATTGAAAGTAAAACCAGAATTATTTTCAGATCTCCATGCCGCGACACTATGACTCATACACGTTGTCACCATTTTTTGACGATTAACCCTACTTACGACCTGAATAGCCATAATCGAAATAACGACAAGACTTACTGCAATAATTATGGAACTTACTATATTACTTTGCATTCAGCCTCATAGTATAACATTATCAGATTGATTTATCAACTATATTGTATTAAGTGTATTATTAATAAATAAAAAATACGCAATAAAATCTTAAGAAGAACGTAAGAATATTTATACTGTTCAACGTTTATAGATTTAAAATTCATAAGTTAAGAAGATATCTACGTAGTGGGGAAGAGTTTAGTTTCTATTCGTTGAAAGCGTTTCTCATGACCTAAGATGTTGGTTTGCTGTTCGTTCATTTTTTTTAGAAGTCGATAGAATTTTTGGTCATGTCTTTCAAATCTTTCCTGAATCATATCAGACTTCTCATCGAGGAATTGTCAACGAATATTAATACATCATTACATAACAAAATCGTTTGACAAAAAAGTCTGTACCATGTTATATTTAAAATCTATGCTCACGCAAGATGATCTACAAAAAATCGGCGAGTTAATCAAAGTAGAACTGATTACAGAGCTTACTCCAATAAAAGAAGACATCTCAATTTTGAAATTAGATGTTGGAACTTTAAAAACAGACGTTGGTACTTTGAAGGCAGATGTTGGAATTTTAAAATCGGATGTAGGGACTCTGAAATCAGATGTAGGAACGCTTAAATCGGACGTAGGAATTTTGAAAAAAGATATGAGACAGGTAAAGTCAAAAGTGAATAAAATCCAAAATGACCAAGCCGCTATAATCAATCTATTTGACAAAGAATACATCAAACTTAACAGACGCGTAAATCGAATAGATGACCACTTAGAACTTCCGGCGCTTCAATAAAGATCTTTATTTCAATTTTAATAGATAGAATTAAATTCCTGGTTGAGATTGCTCTAACGAAAATTGATCAAGTGGAATATCTGCAAGCCCACTTAACCTCGCTGCTGTAGCAACATTAAATAAAGGTACAAGTGTTGATCGGTTGAGAGGAACTTCGGATGGTAGTTGAAAACTTATTCCTTCAATACGGCTCAATAAGCCAAGATTTAGTCCCAGTCCTGCCCTTTGCAATGTTTCTAGACTTTGGATTCTTGTCTCATTGCCTAGCTGTTCAGTCAGGCCGGGATTTATTGACAGAGCAAGCGCAACATCTATTCCATGGTAAAACATAATTTGATCTAGGTTGAGTCGTGTCACGCTACCAGGCCCAAACAAATGTTTTTTTATAGTTTGTATTTGTATATGAGGATATCTGAGTATTTTTTTGATAAAAGTAGCTATATCTGCAGTATGAGTATCGCCGATGTCTTTAGCTTTTGCAACTTTTGCTGCCTCAATGACATGATTATTACTAAAAAAATCTATAGAGAATTTGCCTCCAACACCTTCTAAGTAGCCTCCGTCGGGCTCAAATAATTGTTGTGCCGTGATCAATTCTGCGTTCATATTGCATGAAATTATACCTTAAAGTCACCAATATAAAAGGCTATATTGAATATTAAATATGTACTTATTGGATAAAAGCATAAAAAACCCGCCTCAAACGGCGGGTAGTATTTTTACAATATTTAAAGTTAAGCTCTTTTTCTCAAATAAATACCAGCACCAAGACCTGCGAAACTAAGAGCTGTAACGACAAAACCAAATTCGGGACCGGCTGTTGGGACTTTTACTGCTCCCATAACCTGTTTTTCAATACAAAATTGAGCCGTATCTTCATCAACGGCCTTATCTGCTTTTACAGTTGATTTGTTACTTACACAAAATAATCCTTTATCTGCTGGCATGCGTGCTTGGTCGACTATCACACCTACAACTTTTTCTATTTTTTCTTCTCCTGCCTTAAGTTCAGGGTAAGTCCAAGAAATTGTTTTAGTGTTTGCGTCAAATGTACCTGGTCCTTCTGATGGATCAACATATTGGGGAAGTATATCCTTTACAAGTACATTTTTAAGAGTCACATTTGAAGTATTTTTGACTTTTATTTGAAAGAACACTTTTTGACCAGCTGCAAATCGTGGATCTGTAGCTGCGTAGTTGTCGACATATTGAGCAATACCGCCCTTTGTTTCCTCACCACGACTGACAGTCTTGTCAATCATAACTGAGGTTGTGGCAACTCCGCCACCATATTGTCCATATTCTCCGGAACCAGCACTGACAGGCAGTGCAACTAAAAGAGTTGCAAATAGAAAAAAGAGAAAATATTTCATTTCCGTGAAATTATACTATGAGACATTTCAAATGTCAACTATAGGATATAATTTGCATGTAACGTGTAACGCAAAGCGTGGATCGTTTATAATTTATGTTGAAACAATGATAAAACTTAACGCAGAACAGTTGAGAAACATACCGTCATCAAAAGCAGAAAAGCATGTTAAAACATTAAAAAGGAATCCAATTTATCTCATTTTGGAGAATGTTTACGATACATACAATATTGGAGGCCTTTTTCGTCTAGCTGACGCGCTTGCCATAGAAAAAATATATCTTTGCGGAGAGATGGAAACTCCTCCCAATGGTCGTATCGCCAAGGCGTCTATAGGAACATACAAGATTGTACAGTGGGAATATAAGAAATCAGCCATAGAGGCAATAAAAGAACTTCGCGCAACGTATAGCGCAAAACGTGAAACGTTTGAAATGAATAAAAAAACACTAGATACGCTACACGCTACACGTTACACGTTAAACGTTATAGCGATAGAACAGTCAAAAAAAGCTGTACCTTACACAAAAGTCAATTACACCTTTCCAGTTGCCTTAGTTGTGGGTAATGAGACATTTGGTGTAAGTGAAGAAACGCTTAAAGCGGTTGATGAAGTGGTAGAAATACCGATGTGGGGGATCAACAAATCGTTAAACGTCATTGTATCTGCCGCAATTGTAGCTTATCAGGCGATGTCGAATCAGAAAACTTCTTGAGCCTAGAGCGGGAATCGAACCCGCGCTCTAACCCTTACCAAGGGTTCATTTTACCACTAAACTATCTAGGCACGAATTCACCATTTTAGCAAATCATGGCGTTTTTTTATACCACTCGCAAATAAATTTGCGATATGTATAACTCGCTCTAAGCTGTTTTGATCCCGTTTGAGTAGGACAAACAAGCGTAAGAGCGGTATATACTATATACTATTTACATGCCCATAAAACCGTTGAAGGATATTAAAAAAAAAGAAAAGCTTGAAGAGGAAGTGACGGTGCCTTTCATGGTTTATCTAAAGGGTTTTTTTCTTGTTGCAGTAGTACTTATCGGTATGTTTATGATAAGTACGGCGGCTAAAAATCGATCCACCACAAAATCACAAGAAAGTTTATCCGATAGGCTTCCGACAAAAGAAGAATTGGCACAAACTTTTTCCAAAGATGCAATTCAAAAGAAAATTAGCGATGAAATACGCACAAATGAAGCTTATCACGATACTGTCGAAACAGTACAGAAGCAATCTGATGTTGTGCTTGGCGAAGCAACAAAAGCGGCAACTACAGTGATTGAAGAGTCAAAAGAGATGGTGACTGATCAAATATATGAATATACTTACGGGAAAATAGTAGAAAGCATGTTGAATGCACTTCCAGAGCGTCAAAAGGAGCTTTTACTTCAACGGATGTGTAAGTGATTGTTAGGATTGTTTTTTTTGGATAATTTTGTTATCCTCTATACACTTATGGAAATCAAATACTTGGGTCATTCTTCATTTTTTATTAAAACCAAAACCGGAAAAGTAGTCACGGATCCTTTTAATCCACAAATGGTCGGATTGAAATTTCCCAAAACTGAAGCTGATATTGTGACTGTGTCACATGCTCATAATGATCATAATTATCGTGAAGGAATAAAAGAAGGAGCTCTATTTTTGGATTGGCCTGGCGAATACGAAAAACAAGAGGTAAGAGTCCGTGGTTACAGCACTTTTCATGATAATAAACAAGGAGCCGTGCGAGGAGAGAACATACTTTTTAAAATCGAGTCCGAAAATATATCGGTACTTCATTGTGGCGATCTTGGACACATACCCGATGAAACAACGATCGAACTTATCGGTGCCGTCGACATACTCCTTATTCCAACAGGTGGTTTATACACGTTAGGAGCTGAAGAGGCAGTGAAGGTAGCTCAAGAAATTGAGCCTTCCATAGTCATACCTATGCATTTTGGCCGTCCCGAACTTAATCAGGAAACTTTTAAGAATCTCGCGCCTGTTGAAACTTTTCTTAATGCAATTGGAGCCAAAGATACTCAGACAATTGACAAGTTGAATGTGAAAAAAGAAGATTTAAATCCGGAAGAGATGAAAGTAGTTGTCCTCAAAGTATAAAATGAAGTATTATGGCCAGTCCCAGTGATCTTTATAAAATACCACCTCATGATGCTCAAGCAGAAAAGTCGATATTAGGAGCTGTGCTCATCGATTCAAGTTCTTTTTCGTTGGTTGCCGAATTTGTACATCCTCATCATTTTTACCAAAGAGAAAATACTGTGATTTATGAAGCGATGCTTAAGCTTTATCAGGAGCAAAAACCTATTGATATTGTCACTCTTAAAAATCAATTAAAAAATGACGGTCATCTTAAAACAGCCGGTGGTACAGAGTATTTATCAGAGCTTATAAACGTCGTTCCCACCTCTGCATATATTGAACAGTATGGACATATAGTTAAAGGTTTATATACAAAAAGAAAACTTATTGAGGTGTCTTCGCGATCTGTCAATCAAGCTTTTGAGGACGAGGGAGATGTAAAACAACTTATTGACGATGTTGAAGCTTCTATCTTTGCGCTTGCTCAAGAACATCAGCATCGTGATTTTATACCGCTTAAAGAGATAGTTCAGGACAGGTTTGAGGAGCTTGAGGAATTTACTAAAAGTGGTGAACATACTCGGGGAATTGCGACAGGTTTTTCACTGCTTGATAGTAAACTCTCGGGACTACAGAGATCAAATTTGGTCGTTCTTGCGGCACGTCCAGGCATAGGTAAAACTTCATTTGCTCTGAATATCGCACTTCACGCTGCAATGAAAGAAAAAAAATCAGTCGGATTTTTTTCACTTGAAATGAGTAAGGAAGAACTTGTAGACCGACTTCTTGTCGGACAAGCCGATGTTGATGCCTGGAGACTCAAGACAGGGAAACTTACGGATGATGACACAAAGGCGATAGTTTCCGCAATGGGAGAACTTGCAACCGCGCCAATTTTTATTGATGATACTCCCGGAATATCGATTCTTGAAATGCGGACAAAAGCCCGCAAACTCAAAGCCGAGCGAGGGCTCGACCTTGTGATTGTGGATTATTTACAACTTGCCGATGCCGGTCGCAAATTTGAATCGCGCGTGCAAGAAGTCACGTTTGTGTCTCAAGGCTTGAAAAATCTGGCCCGCGAACTTAAAATACCGGTTTTGTCATTATCTCAGTTGTCACGCGCAGTTGAACAGCGTGGAGTCAAAAAGCCTCAGCTTGCCGATCTTCGTGAATCAGGAGCCATAGAACAGGACGCCGATGTGGTTTTGTTTATTTATCAGGAGCAAGATAATGAGGATTTGCTTGATACTAATCAAAAGATAGTCAAAATAAGTATCGCCAAACATCGCAATGGTCCAACCGGAGAAATCGAACTCATGTTCCGCGGTGATCGCATAAGATTTTACTCAGTCGATAAAACTTTGGATATTTAGAAGAAGTGATCTATCGATCCATATCTCCAATGACCAGATTTCTTATGTAGTCAGCCTTACTCACGCCTGCATTTTGAGACACAGTCATCAGAAAATCATTCATATCACTACTCATCATGAAGTTAAATCGATAGAGAAGTCGCTGTTTTTTAGCAGTCTTAAAAAATGATTCAATAATCTTTTTCAATTCTTGATTTTTTTCTGGAAAATAAGTATCCATTGAAATAAGTCGGCTTGAACCTACCAAGAGTGGATTAGATTTATTTTTTTTCTGAAGCATTAAAACCGGTTTATGTTGTTGAAGCGCAAGTGTGATAAATCGACCAAGTTCGAAACTGGATTCGCTGGCTTCAACGACAAGCGCATCGGCCTTTTTAATCTCAGTTGTAAGTTTGGCCTCGGCAGATTTATTTTTTGTAAGCTTTGATAAAATAGCTTCCATTGTCTTGTGTTTGTTTTTTTTGATGATTTCGGTAAGTGGTCGTAGATCAACCTGATTTATTGCAAGAGTGATTATGTACATGCTATTATTGTAACATAAATATTATTATGTAATTATACAGTATTTTGAAGTTAGATTTTTTTATGAAGATAAAAGATATATATCAAAAATACAAAATCATGCCGAATTTACGGCTACATATGTATAGAGTAGCAGGAGTTGCCTCAGTGATTTGTGATTTTGCAAATATTACTGTTGATCGTCAATCGATTGTTTCTGCGGCATTACTCCACGACATGGGAAATATTATTAAGTTCAATCTTGATTTATTTCCCGTGTTTTTAAAACCAGAAGGTAAGGAATATTGGCATAAGGTGCAAAACGAATATTTTGAAAAATATGGTCAAGATGAACATGTAGCAACAATAGAAATCGCTAAAGAGATTGGAGTCGATGAAAAAGTGATGGATCTTTTAAATAATATTGGTTTTTCAAAAATGAATTTTACCTCTGAATCCTCAGATTTTAATCTAAAAATTGCCGCATATTCGGATATGCGTGTGGAACCGCACGGAGTTGTGAGTTTGGAGAAGCGACTTATCGATGGCAGAGCGCGTAATATGGTACGCAAATCGGCTTTCGGCAACGATGTGATCTATGAAAAAATGGCCTCTTATTTAAGAAAAATAGAAAAACAGATTTTTGAAAAAACTTTAATAAAAGAAGATTCGATAACTGATGAAAAAATTTTAAACTATGTCACAAAACTATCTGATTTTGAGATCTACGTTCACAAAAGTTGAATATCCTATTTTTTCTTTCTATAAGATATAGTCTGTATCAGCCAAAGGCTGATCCGCCTCTGGCGGAAATATGATTTTCCAATTCCGTAGCCTATCAAAGCTCCAGATATTATGTCTAAAAGATAATGACAATGAAGATAAATCCGAGAAAATGCGATCAGGCTTGCGATAGTAAAGTATAAATACCTTCGTTTTTTGTCAAAGTAAGCAAAAACCACCGCACCGGCAAAAGCACCTGCTGCATGACCTGACGGAAAACCGAAATCACCGGGACAACTTGGAGCAGAAATATTTTTTGCCACATATGGACGATCTCTTTTTATTATATTCTTTATAAGAATATTTACTAAAAATGAGGTTGTTACAAAAGCAAGAAGAAAATAAACTATAAATTTTTTATGACGTTTTTCTTCCCAGAAAATCATTAAGGCCAGCAAGATGATCCAGATAAAAACCGTTAGCCCAGATAGTGATAAAAATAAAAAGAGATTGTCAAAAGCGACATTTCGTGGAACAAGTGAGACCATGGCATCTGTTAAGGCGGAGTCAAGATTGTCGAGTTTGGAAAACATATCACTTAATATGATACACGAAGATGTCATGCTCGCCTTTAATTTTTTTGGTAAGTTTTAGATTCTTGATTGGATAATAGTAAGAAATAACATGAAGTGGAAATTTCATCTTTTTTAATAAATTTCCAATAGCATTATTAAGCCAGGGGGCAAGATAAAGATAAATTGTAACTTCTTTTTTTCCACCAATTATTTTTTTGTAATCTAGCTTGAAAAAATCACCCCAGATGATCTTGATATTTTTTTTATTAGAGCGGAAAAATCGTCGCGTGTACATCGTCAAAATCAGAAATAAATTGATGTCGATCGCAATAAATTGAGTATTTATTTTTCTGTTTTCGGCAATTTTTGCAAGTTCAAGAATGATTTTTCCGTCACCTGCGCCAAGATCGATAACCGTTTGATTGTTTTTAAGTTTGATTAAATTTGTGATCCTTTTAATGTCTTTTGTATTTGTAGGAAAATAGGGGACGGGGTTGAGTTGTTTTGCTGCGAAATAATAGATTATCAGAAAAATAGCAATAAGAAGACCGATTAAATAAAACATTAGTCTTAATTATAATTTGTTTATTAAAAATTCCGACTTATCTTGCAACCGCATTAAATAATCGCAGTCCAACGCCGACATTGGTTATAGATGTGTTGTATCTACTTTGACTTGTCAGTATGGCGTCTGTTGGCTTGGCAACAGTAATTTGAGGAAAAACAGATTGTACAAATCCTTGCAGTGTCAAAAAACGTTCCATATAATGACCATATTTCGCATTTTGTACCTTGATCAGTCTTTCACCAATTTCAGTTCTTCTTTCTGGTTGATTATTCCATTTTTCTTGATTTGCTACCAACTCACGAGTAATTTTTTCGTCGTAAGTCTCTTCAGGCATAAGCTTTGGATAGCCGTCAGGAGGCAATAACATAAGAGATGAATTATAAAAAGCCATAAGCTCACTATAACCATCTGGATCATTTATCGCGTCAAGCACTGCCGGCGGAATATGCCGGTAGCCATCATGGTCTTTCATATGATATCTGAAAGGTGTAGCTAATGCAGAACCTGTTCCAAAAAAATTCATTATTAATGTGAAAGCCGCAAATTTATTTAAAAATGTTCTTCTATTTATTTTTGCTTTTGTTGGTAAATTTGAACCCTCAATATCAAGGTAATCATGAGATAGATTGTTCGCAGCATAAGAAGTTAAGGCGTTTAAAGCCGTAGCTATTCCATCAATCCTCATCTCTCGATCGTAATCGGGAGCCTCTTTTGACACGAGAGCACTGTTTAAAACTTTTAGAGAATCTTCGGTATTTTGAACATTTTCTTCAGTAACCCAAGGCTGCGTGTTTGCAGCAGCGAGAGCATGAATAAGTCCAAGTTGTTGTATCGTATGCCAAGGTCCATAAGCGTAGATGTCATATCCATTTCCAGCGAGTACTTTCTTAAATTCATTATGTTGTGCCATAAGTATGGCTTCCGTAGTAAGTTGATCTGCAGTTCCAGCAAGTGCATTTTTCCTTACAACAGAGCCTGTCGACTCATATGCCGAATGAACTAATGCAACTGCTGAAAATAAAAAAACTGGAAACAATGCTCTTCTTTCAATTGTTGTTGAAACCTTGTTCTCTGGATTTAGCGCCATATAAAATATTCATAATTAAATATGAGTAGAGAATTATAACATTTATCTGTTACAACAATATGAAGTTAAAAAAGTGCCGGAGGAGGGGATCGTCCCGATCTGTGCCGCGGGTGAGAGTTGAACTCACAAGGGTTTGATCCCACAGGTTTTTGAGACCTGCGTGTCTGCCATTCCACCACCGCGGCTTTTGCTTGATTATATCACGATAAACTAAATTATTAAAATTATGGAGTTTCTGTTTCTGTAGTGATTCCTGGGGATTGAATTGAGGGAAGATAAGCTACGTTTTCTGCTCTTAGAAAAAACATCGCCCCTTGATTTTCAGTACTGTTAAATATGATTACTTCAAGTTGTCCTTGCTCATCAGCCCCAGTCATGAATGTACGTCGAGGTAATGGTTTAGGTTTCATAAAATTTTGAAGGTATTATATCATTTAACGGTTTCGTTCATTTTTTATGAAAAGATAGGTACCAAATATGAGAAAGACTGTAAACATTGATCCGACAACAAGAAAATTAAGAACAGGATTAAAGATCACAACCTTATCATAATCGGGAGTTCCTAAATAAAAAATACTCCTTACTAAATCTAGTGCGTAGGTCATCGGGCTGATTCTTGATAAAAAAAGCAAAATAGGCGGCAAGTCTTTTATTGGGTTAAAAACACCGGCAAGAAAATATTGAGGAAAAATGATTATCGGAAAAATCCGGTTAGCCGCCCTTTGCCCGCTGAGGTTTGCCAAAACCAAGATGCCAAAAGCACCTCCAAAGAAACAGGCCATCAGCCCGACTGGGATCATGATAAGTATCTGTAGCAAAGTAAATTGCACTCCAATCACAAGTGCAAATAGCACGATTCCTATCCATTGCGCAAAAGACACGAGTGACTCTCCGAGTATTTTTCCAATAATTAATGAATACCGTGAAACTGGTGAAATGAAAATTTCCTGAGTAAAATTGTTTTCCCGGTCTTCGATGAGCGATATAATTCCCGATGCCGTTGACTGAAAAAGTGTCTGTCCAATAACTCCGGTAAAAACAAATGTCATAAAATTAAACTCTACATTTGCACCCAAATTTCTCTGTAAGCTTCCACCCAAAACTCCAATAAATAAAACCGGAAAAATAAAAGTGATAAGTAGTCGAGGGCGATCATTCAGAAATCTGATAAGATCGCGATAGGCAAGCATGACGATGGCATTAAGTTCTCTACTCATTATCGTGATTAATAATTTCTAAATATGCATCTTCCAGAGTTGGTCTGTGGATTTGTACAAAAGAGAGCTCGGTGTCGATAGATTTTAAAAGATGTTGTATGCGTCTGTTTTTCAAATCAATTTTGATGTTTTCCGCGAGCTTAAATGGTATGTGCTTAGCTTTAAGTTCGGCCATCAATTTGACTCGATCATCGGCATCGGTAAGGAGATATTCGTCAATGAGATCGGATTTTATTTTTTCCGGCGAACCGGAGTTTACGATCTTCCCGTGGTTGATGATGCAAATATGATCAGCATCTTCAGCCTCATCAAGATAATGTGTAGTCAAAAATATAGTCGTATTTTCACTTTTACGAACGTCGTTTAGATACTGCCAAAGGTTTTTCCGACTTAAAGGATCAAGTCCGACAGTCGGTTCGTCAAGAAATAATACTTTGGGTTTATGCATGAGGCTGCGGACAATCTCAAGTTTACGCTTCATACCGCCGGAATAGGTTTTTATTGATTGAAAAATATCCTGCTCAAGACCCAAGATTTCGGAAAGTTCTTTCACTCTTTTTTTATAAGCTTCAGGCATGAGTCCAAATGTCGGTCTAAAAGGAAAAAGTCCGTACAATATCGCGTGAAACCTGATATTCTCTTCTGCTGTCAGATTCTGATCCAAGCTTGGATTTTGGAAAATGACTCCGATATTTCGTCGCACATGGCTGTGTTCTTTTTCAAGATCATGACCGGCAATTGTTATTTCGCCTGAAGTTTTCGATAGAGTAGTCGTCAGTATTGAAATAGTGGTAGTTTTTCCGGCACCATTTGGTCCTAAGAAAGCAAAAAAAGCGCCTTCATTGACATGAAATGTGATGTCGTCAACAGCATTGGTTTTTGCCTTCTGATATTTTTTGACAAGATTTTTTACCGTGATGATGGGCGACATGGTGAATTTATTCTAGCACTTCGCTTCAAATTATAATAGTTTTAGATCTGCTGAATCCTCATTTTTAAAATACATATTGACTTTTATTCGAAAAAGAAGTATATTTTTGATTGCAATGAACAAATTTTTTAAAAAAAAAAAAAAAAAAATCCAACTATGTAAAGGTAGCTTCCTATGAAGGTCACAAAGGTGAAGTCAAAAAAGTGGTTCTTTTATATTCGGGAGGGTTGGATACTTCAGTGATGCTCAAGTGGATTCAAGATGAATATGATGCCGAAGTCATTGCATTGACTATCGATATAGGTCAACAGGCAGATGATTTACAGATGATTCGCAAAAAGGCATTACAACTCGGCGCGATCAAAGCATTTGTGATTGACGCAAAAGATGAGTTTGCCAATGAATATATAGCCAAAGGTATCAAAGCCAATGCTTCATATCAAGGTGATTATCATCTTTCCACGCCAATCGGTCGACCGCTGCTTGCCAAATGGGCAGTCAAGATCGCTTCACAAGAAGGTGCAGACACCATAGCTCACGGCTGCACAGGAAAAGGCAACGATCAGGTACGCATTGAAGGAACTGCTCTTGCATTAAATCCTGATATCAAAATCATTGCACCGGTCCGTGAATGGGGAATGGGACGAGATGAAGAGTTGGTTTACGCCAAGAAACATAATATCCCGGTCAAACAAACAGCAGCCAAACCTTATTCTTACGATGACAATATGTGGGGAGTCACAGGCGAAGGAGGAGAGATCGAGAATCCGGCACTTATACCACCTCTTAAAGATATACTTTCAGTTTGTAATTTACCTGAAAACGCACCTGATAAACCTGAATACATTTCTATTGAGTTTGTAAAAGGCCTTCCGGTTGCAGTCGGCGGTAAGCAGAAAAAATTATCGGATCTTATATTTTATTTAAACAAACTTGGAGCCAAACACGCAATCGGTATCACACACCATATTGAAGATCGTGTTATCGGACTCAAAGTACGCGGTATTTATGAAGCACCTGCCGCAGAAATCATCATCCAAGCCCATCGTAACCTCGAAAAATATGTCTCAACTCGTATCGAAAATGAGTTCAAATCCGAAGTTGATACAAAGTGGGCATACACATGTTATGCCGGATTATGGTACGACCCACTCATGGACGATCTTAACGCTTTCATAAATAATGTTAATGGAAAGGTAACCGGTAAAGTCACGTTAAAACTATATAAAGGTGTCGCAGAAACTGTCGCTGTCGAAACTCCAAATACTATTTTTGAAGAAAAACTTGCGACGTTCATGGCTTCAACGGCATTTAACCAAAACGCGTCCCCTGGATTTATCGAACTCTTCACTCTCCAGATGCGACTTGCACAACGAGGTGAAAAAACGGTACTTCTATCTATCGGACGACGCAATAATAAAATTAAATTACTGCCTGCTATCAAGAAGCTGGAACAGATGAAGTACAAGTTGTATGCTACTTACAAAACTCATAAGTTTTTACAGTCCCATAATATTGAAGCAATCTTGGTGCATAAAATCTCACAACCTCATAAAAAACCCAATTTACAAGACTTACTTGACGCTAATAGATTTGACCTCATCATCAACATTCCGACCTTGCATGAGAAGGATACAACAGAAAAAGAGATCACCGATGGACAAGTCATACGACAGATGGCGGTGAAGCATAATGTCAAGCTTATCACAAGCACCGAAGTAGCAAAAGAATTTGTAGATAAACTCCTTTCGTACAAAATAAAATAACTTATAGTATAATTGAGAGGTATGACAGAACCTTTCAAAAATATACCGCCGGAAGTGCTTTGGCAAGAAACACTAAAGTCACAGCGTAGTCTACGTAGTACAACCGCCAAAGCTGCAAGAAGAAACTTCAAGGATATTTTTTCATATTATCTCCAGGAGCTTCTGCCGATGACTATTATTGGTATTGGAGATGAGTATGTATACAGTAATTTACCACCTTCAACTCATGGAGATTCGACCAACATCTATTTGGAATCGTTGAGAGATCTGGGTAAAATGCAAAATTTTTTGCGAGGATCCTCGAAAGGTAGAGAAAAGGTCGCTCAAGTCAGAGAGGGCACCATGCAACAAACAGATTTAGAAAAAGATTCTCAACATGCCGTTGTATCGCTTTCAGTTTTAAACAGATTATCGACATGGGACGAAATATTACGTGGAATTTCTGAAATGAATAGGATTATTGTCCCAGGAGGAAGATTTATACACATACTTGATATGAACGTTAATCCTGCACTATTATCCGGTATCCGTAATGATGAACAACTACCAGGACATGAATTATTTGAAAGGGGTTTATTGCAACAATTTCACGAACAGGGATTTTATGCAAATACAACATATTTTGATAACACGTCAGTAGTTTACCCTGGTCGTGCTCATAAAAAATTTCAAGTTAAAGGAAAACAAGCAACCTTATTTTTAAATAATGTAGGACAGTTCAAATACTCAAGAAATCCAGCATATGCTGACTATGCTCCAACTGTCGTTGAGAAGTCGCGCATGCAGGTTTTTCAGGCTGTAAAAAATGGGTGAATTTATGCTGCTTTAGGTATTACAATACCGGCAATACTTCCAACAGGAGGAGCTGAGAGGGTCCTTGTTTGTAAGCTGATTGATTCCGGGGAATATTCTGGCAAGATAAAAGTGCCCGAGTGACGTCCTCGTGAAGCTTGAGCGATAGTATCAATAAATGATAAACGAGCAAGTACTTCAGCATATGTATTTCCTGTTCCCACGGTCAGTGCTAGCTGTCCACCAGGTTTTACTCGGTGCATCATTCTACCGATAATTTGTTTGACGTCCTTTATCGATTTTCCACGCTTACCATTCGACAAAATTTCTGGATCAAATCGATGAAAATAGACAGTATCGAATTGGTGACCTGGGAAAATAACTTCTCCTAAAAAATCAGATAGATCCGCCACGCTGTGATGTATTCGTCCATGTAACCTAGTTTGGGCTCCGAGCGCTTCATTTTCTGCAAATCCTTTTAAAAAATCTGAGTCTGGGTCAAAAGAATAATAATCGCCATCATTAAATTCAATTGGAGCTTCAGGCTCTTGAATATTTTTTTTGCCTATTCTTGCTGTTAGTGCAGCCATTTCATGAATTGTTGCTCCTGATCCGGCTAAACAAACTTCAGCTCCTGCCGGTTTCATACCACAAGTTAATTCGAGTATCCGTCTTGTCCAGTATGTACCACGCAAATCAATATCAACAGGTTCAACTCCAAGATCTGTTTTAGTTATCAATCTGTTTGTCAGAAAAGGAAGTAGTTCAACATCGGCAACAAGTTTGGCTTGTTCAAAACTCAGTGGTCCAGCAGCAAGCATTTGAGGAAGATCATCAACCAATCCAAGATATTGAATTACTTTACCACTATGAACAGTTTCTCCAATATAAGAGTTACTTTTATCACGTTCCTTCAGAAATTCTTCTATTCTTCGAACTAAAGGTAATTGAGAGTAGGAATTAAAACTGACTGGATGGTTATTTTCTGGCTTAGGCATTCTTATCTATACGCTTAAAGAAAGATTATTATACACCAGAATGCGTGATTTGGTTATCAGGATAATCCTAATACTTTTCTTCCATTGACTGTCGCGATTTTCACAAGCGCATCTAGATCCATAAATCTGTTTCCGATCGCCATGAGTTTCAATTCGCTCCACATATCGCCATCAGTAAACGGCAATATGTAATCTGCTATATTATCTGAGCCAATTGCTACAGTAATACCATGTTTAATCAGTTCATCTACTGGTGTTAGTGCGTTATGAAATGGTTGCATTTCTTCTTTGCGGGCGCTGTCTATCCACGCCGTTGGGCATCCTATATACATTAGTCCAGCTTTTTTTGATTTTTTATAAACCTTTTCACGATATGCTTTTGGATGTGCGGCAAGTGAAATTGAATGAACGGCTACAACTTTTCCCTGCATACCGTGTTCGATCGTCATATCTGCAAGTAATTCCGTTTCTTTATCGGTTTGAGTATTGAATTGGTCAACATGCACGTGAACCATTTTATTTTTCTTTTTAGCAGTTTCCAATAAGAGGGCAATATGTTCCTTTCCTTTTCCATGATCGCGTTCATCCCGTTTCGGCAAGCCGCCGATTATATCTACATAATCTGC
>CAYNLS010000001.1:1622-6831 GCA_964398125.1 uncultured Gammaproteobacteria bacterium | reverse complement strand
AATATCAAACCATTTTCTAGCTTTAGGTTCAATAACTCCTTTTAAAACCTGATTAATAAAAACAATATCAATATCTTTTTTATATTTTTCCCGAGCTCGAAGAGCCCCCTTAATAGCCCGATCTTCGGCGACAGGATCGATATCTATAAATGAACCTACGGCGGTTACTCCAAGCGAAATCATAAGTTCTATTCCCATGGAAACTCTCCGATAATATTCATCTTCACTGGCATTTTTGACTACATCAACGAGATCCCATTTCTGCTCAAGTGAATATTTTTTATAAACATCAAGGCCTTCCGGCGAAATTGTAAAAGCGCGATCTACATGTGCATGGGCATTTACCCAGCCACCGTTTTTTTTGATTTCATCGGTCACTAATTTTTGAAAGTTCCAAATAGGTTTAACTTTTTTCATAGAAATATTTTAAATTTTTATCCTTTTTTCAAGAGAATGTATAAGTGTTTCTACAGCTTTTTCGTTAAATCCACCTTGCGGAATGATAATATCAGCAAATTCCTTGCCTGGTTCAACGTACTTTTCGTGCATGGGACGAGTGGTTGTCAGATACTGATCACCAGACATCTGCACCGTTCGTCCACGTTCCCTGACATCACGGTCAATTTTTCTTAAAACCCGTATATCCGCAGGTACATCGACAAATATTTTAAGATCAAACATGTTCCTTAAGTTCTCATTTTCAAAAATAAGAATGCCTTCTACGACTATTAATGGAGTAGGATCGGCATGTGTGGTCGCATTTTTTTTGCGGTTATGTACAGTAAAATCATATACCGGAATTTCAACAGATCCGCCATTAAGAAGCTGCTTCAAGTGTTTTATCATTAGTTCCGTCTCCAGTGCATCGGGATGATCGTAATTTGCCTTATCACGTTCTTTAGGGGTTTGGTGCGATCGATCTATGTAGTAACGATCATGTGGGATATATAAGCATTTAGAACCGAAGTGAGAAACAATCTTTCTAGCAATTGTAGTTTTACCTGAGCCGGTGCCTCCTGCAATGCCGATTAGGAAAGATTTTTTTGCATCCATTGCTTATTTAATTTCATAAAATTATAACCTAACTCATAAAAAATAGCAATAAATATTTGTTATTTTACTCAATTTTTGATATAATGTTGCTCTAATAAGACAAAATGCATTTAGAAAAGATTTTCTAGAATATATGGGTCTACCTATTGAAGCGAAAGTTAAACCACACCCACCGGTTCGCGAACTACGTAGAGAAGATTTGCCCGACGATCCTGTACTTACGGCTCAATATAAAGGTGAGATCAGAGCCAACAGCTTTCGAAGGTTGCTTTGGTCAAGCGAGACAGAGTTTGGCAATGAGTTTGATGATATTTTGCACAAAACTAAATACTGGCATCATAATCGTCCTCATGCCTATCACGTTGAAAAGGCCTTGGGGAGAAGTATACAAGAACTTTATTTTAATGAACCGGAAATTTTTGATGGCCCTCCCGAGGAACTGCTTTCCGATTTTTCTGCTTCAGCACTTGCCGCACAATTTCATGACATGGGACAGCTTTTTGCCCAAAAAAGATATGATGATGGCGAAGGAGATCTAAAAGTAAAAGTAGCTCATGGGCTTGACGGCGCAGGGATGGTAGTTTTGCTTGCGCCGGAATATGCCAGAGCAAACGGTATCTCACTTGAAGAAGCAGAAAGGATTACTGCAAAAGCCGCAGTTATGATAGTCGATCACGAACATCCTGATCATTTTGATAGTATGTTTCATCCTGACAACTTGGATGCTGCAACTCTTTCTAAAGAGGAGAGGATAAACGCTTTTGAGAATCATGAACTGAATTTTTGGTCGATGGGAATCGGTGATGTAATAGATATTCTTGAGCATAAAAGAAGAAAAAGTGGTTTCATAAATGGCGAAAGTAAAATTGGGTTTGCTCCGTCATTTGAAAAAGAGTATGGCGAGAGAATCCAAGAACGGCGTACCGACTATACGCCATTTGCTGAAAAAATCTCACCTCAAAGCATGGCACGTATGAAACACTTGACGGAGGCTTTTTTCTTTTCGGATATGTTGACTATGATAAGTCCAGTGTTTCTGACTTTTATACGTACTTTGCAGGCACAAAGATCACGGCAAAGGGCTTTTTCAATTTTTCACGGTTTGAATAAACCTAAAGTAGATCAGGTATTTCACCTTATCGTGAATGGAAGCGGGCAAACGATAAGATCCGATGATTATCGAAAGCTTTGGGAATTTGTCCATATTGACAGCATCTCTGCAGGCTCAGTTTTTAGTAATCTTCCTTGGGTAAGACAGGCTATTAAAGACCATGCAGGGCGAGGTATTTTAGCTTTTCAGATGATGGGTGAAAGGATCATGTCAGGAGATTATTCCGTAATCAACGACATCTTCGATAAATATATGAAAGAATATGAAGGCAAGTATCAGCTTAAAGTGGACAATGGCGAGCAGCCATTTGATGATTTACAGGTAATGCTTAACGAACTTGAGATCGAAAAGGATAGCGTTATCGAAGGTTTGCTGAAAAAATACAAAGGCTACTCACAAGCAGATATCGATGATTTTCATGATCTTTGTGAAAAAATTAAAGGATATATTCGAATGAAATACGATATTAGGCAAGCAGAATTTGATCTAATGTTAGAAGATGTGAACAACTTAAGAGATGCTGAGAAGCCGTTTGACAGTTTTTCTATACCGTCGAGCACGATGCTAGTGAGTGTGGAGGAAATTCAACAATAGTTTTACTACAATTGAGTTATGTCAAAAGAAGATAAATATTCAAATAAAGAAATTGCCGAAAATCTACGTAATGTAGCTGCAGCTTATACCTTAAAAAATGAGAAAGAAAATCGCTTCAGAATAATTGCTTATGAAAAAGCGGCCGATGCGGTTGAACATTTATCACGCGAACTTCGTGATGTCTGGCAAGACGGTAAACTTTATAAAGTCCCAGGGATCGGTCCTGGAATCGGTTCGAGTCTTGAAGAATTTTTTAAAACAGGTGAGTCAAAACATTTTAATGAAGTCTTAAAAGGTATTCCGCCATCAGTTTTTGTGCTGATGAAAGTGCCGGGTATTGGGCCCAAGAAAGCCTTCAGACTGGTCATGAAATTTGGCCTTACGGAAAAAGAAACTGTCATCGATGATTTATTGAATGTTGCCCGGTCAAATAAAATTTCCAGCCTTGAAGGTTTTGGCCAGAAGTCCCAAGAGGATATCATTGAAGGACTCGAGGTTTTTCAAAAACGCGATCGACTTGTGGAGCGGATGCCATTGCCATATGCCTTGGAGCTTTCAGAGGAAGTAATAAAATATTTAAAGCAAATGCCGGAAGTAAAACGCGCTGATGCAATGGGATCTCTGCGACGTAGAGTCTCAACAATAGGCGATGTGGACATTGCTGTTGTTGCCGATGATCGCGATTCAAAAAAGATCGTTGCTCACTTTTTAAAATATCCCGGGAAGAGATCGGTGGAGGGCGCAGGCGATGCAAAAGCATCGATACTTGCCGCAGGTAATGTACGTATAGATCTTCGAGTACAAAATAAAATAAGTTATGGCTCTATGTTGCAATATTTTACAGGGAGCAAAGAGCACAATATCAGACTTCGTGAGTATGCTTTAAAAAAAGGCTTTTCTCTTTCGGAATATGGAATGAAAAAGATAAAAGGCGATAATCCGATTGTGAAAGAGTTCGGCGACGAAGAATCTCTTTACGCATTTTTAGGTCTTCAATATATTCCACCTGAGATAAGAGAGGGAACAAACGAGATTGATATTGCCAAATCAAAAAAGATTCCACATCTTGTGGAGCTAGATGATATCAAAGGAGATTTTCATACCCATTCGTCTTATGATCTTAAACCATCACATGACATGGGCTTAAATACTTACGCAGAATTAGTTGAAAAAGCAAAATCTTTGAAATATGAGTACATCGGATTTTCAGACCATAATCCCAAAAAATCCGACCTTTCGGACGAGGAGATAGTGACTATCATGAAAAAGCGAAAAGAGTATATCGATAAAACTCTTTCAACATCTGGCATTCACTACTTTATAGGACTTGAAGTAGACATTTTACCATCGGGAGAACTGGCTTTGCCTAAAGAAGCATTTGAGTATGTGGATTACCTCATAGTCTCGCTTCATAGTTCATTCACAATGAGTAATGCTGAGATGACAAAACGCGTCCTGAAAGCGTTATCGCATCCAAAAGTAAAAATATTTGGTCACCCAACTGGCAGATTACTTGGGAAACGTGAAGGTGTAGAACTAGACTGGGATAAAGTTTTTTCATTTTCTAAAGATCGTCACATAGCCTTGGAGATCAACGCCTCACCATCTAGGCTGGATCTTCCAGACACACTTGTTCGTGAAGCAAAGGATGCCGGAGTGAATTTTACAATTGATACCGATGCACATAAGGCTGATCACATGGATTTTATGCAATATGGAATTTCTGTCGCAAAGCGTGGCTGGCTTACAAAAAATGAAGTGATAAATACTATGCAATATAAGGATTTAAAAAAATGGATGGAGGATTGAATTCGTATTAAGTATAATATGGAAATCTTATGACCGATCTTTCAGTAAACTTGTCGGGAATAAAACTTCATAACCCTCTTATTTTAGCTTCAGGAATCATGGGGGTGAGTACTGCATCGATGAAATTTGTTGAGGAAAACGGCGCCGGCGCAGTGACCATGAAATCCATCGGAAATGCAGAGCGAATAGGACACAAAAATCCGACAGTTTATTCATGGGGTGAAGGATTGCATAATGCGGTCGGATTATCAAATCCAGGCGCTGAAGAAGGACGAGATCATCTAAAAGACATGATGAAAACTCTTTCAATACCGGTTGTCGCCAGTTGTTTTTCCGATACGGTTGATAATATTTCAAAAGTCGCAGCAATCATGCTTGAAGCCAAACCTGCTATTCTTGAATTAAATCTTTCCTGCCCCAATACTGAGGACGATTTTGGACGGATGTTTGCTCTGGACGTCAAAGCAACAGAACGAGCTGTGTCATCAGTAAAAAAAATTGCCGGTAAAACAAAAATATTTGCCAAGTTATCACCGGACACAGCAGACATAGTAGACATTGGAAAAGCTGCGGAAGCTGCCGGCGCAGATGGTTTGACTGCTGTAAATACTTTGTCTGGTTTGGTGATCGATGTAGATTTAA
>CAYNLS010000001.1:0-1612 GCA_964398125.1 uncultured Gammaproteobacteria bacterium | reverse complement strand
TGTTTTAACAAATAAAATGGGTGGACTTTCGGGTCCCGCGATAAAACCTGTTGCCGTGCGAGCAGTCTACAATCTGTATAAAGCCGTGAAAATTCCAATAATCGGAACGGGTGGAATAAACACAGGTCGCGATGCAATAGAATTTATCATGGCAGGCGCTACTGCTTTAGGTGTGGGCTCTGCAATCTATTACCGAGGAATTGATGTTTTTAAAAAAATAACTAAGGAGATGCAGGCATTTATGAAGAAGGAAGGTTATAAAAATTTAGGTGAAATGAAAGGAATTGCCCATAAATAATAAACATGCAATACGATAAACCAATAATATTGCCAATTAAAGAAATCATCACCGAAAATGCCAGAGTAAAGTCGTTTATTTTTGACTACGATTTTCCCGGTAAACCAGGACAGTTTGTGATGTGCTGGATTCCTGGATATGATGAAAAACCATTCGGAATTGTAAAAAGAAACGGAAAACTCATGGTTACAGTTGCCGTTGTCGGAGAATCTACAAAAGCATTACACAAGATGAAAGTAGGGAGCACGGTGGGATTCCGCGGACCTTATGGATCTCATTTTTCTTTGTCGAAATCCAAAAAGCCGATTGCTTTTGTGGCCGGAGGTTACGGAATGGCGTCACTTGCTTTGCTTGCGGAAGACGCAAGGAAATCGGGACGAGAAGTGCATCTGTTTTTAGGTGCAAGAAACAAAGACGAGCTATTGTATTTATCCTGGACTAAAAAAATTGGACTCAAGCTTCATCTTTCAACAGATGATGGTTCGACAGGCTTCAAAGGGTACAACACCGATCTGTTTGCAAAAGAAATTGAAAAGATCAAACCGGAAAAAGTTTACATTGTCGGACCGGAAATCATGGAAGTCAAAGTCGTAAAAACTTGCCAAGAAAAAAATATTCCTTTTGAAGTTTCATTGGAAAGGTATATGAAATGCGGATTCGGGATCTGCGGGCAATGTTGTGTCGATCCGACGGGCTGGAGAATGTGTGTCGAGGGACCAGTACTAAATCAAGATCAGCTTAAAAAAGTGACTGAATTTGGCAAATATCACAGGGCGCCATCGGGAAGGATTATTTATTATAAATAATATGAAAATAGTACATTTTGATGTTGACTCCGAAATTGACAAATATTTAAAAGGTGAAAAATATTCTTATACTCTGCAAAAAATCACCAATAAAAAAAAATTTGTCGATGTTGAAATAATCACGATAAAATCTTTTTCAAATGTTGATAAAAATACGATTTCGTACTTTCCCAAATTAAAACTCATTGTTACTCGCACCGTCGGAATGGACCATATTGACCTGGATTATTGTAAAAGTAGGGGAATAGTCATCAATAACATCCTCGATTACGGATCATTTAATATCGCCGAACATGTTTTTGCACTTTTACTTTCAGGAACAAGAAATATTGTGAATTCTCAAAAAAAAATTCAAAAGGGTATATTTTCCTACACAAATCACCTAGGTATTTCTTTAAAAGGCAAAAGACTCGGAGTTGTAGGAACGGGGAAAATCGGTCTTGAAGTCATCAAACGCGCAAAAGGATTTGAAATGGAAGTTGTGGCGTACGATGTTTTTAAAAATGAA